>JAWXAX010000248.1 GCA_034439735.1 Rhodothermales bacterium
CTGCACCCACTGCCCCTGATGACCCCCATTCCGCCTCTGGGCGCACGGCCTTCCCATCGCCTCGTCTCACTCGATGTCTTCCGAGGGCTCATCATGTTCTTGCTGGTGGCCGAGGCCGCCGAGGTGTACGACGCCCTCGGCGACGCCGCGGCCGGCACGCCGTGGCTGAAAGGTATCGTTCAACAATTTCACCATCACCCATGGAACGGTCTTCGTTTCTGGGACCTGATCCAGCCGTTTTTTATGTTCATCGTCGGCGTGGCGATGGTGTTTTCGCTCCAGCGCCGGCGCGACCGCGGCGAGGCATGGGGGCAGACGCTCCGACACATCGTTACCCGATGCGCGTTGCTGCTGGCTTTCGGGGTGGGGTTGCACTGTGTCTATGCCGGCGAACTCGTGTGGGAGCTATGGAATGTGCTTTCCCAGCTGTCCGTCACGATCCTCGTTGCCTTTCTCCTGTTTAACCTGCCGTTTCGCACGCAACTGATCATCTCGCTCGCGCTGCTGGGGCTGACCGAAGTGTTGTACAGGACGTTTCCCATCCCCGGCTTCGACCAGCCGTTTGTCCAGGGACAGAATTTCGGGGCGTATATGGATACGGTGTTGATGGGGAAGATCAACGGCGGCGGTTGGGTGGCGATCAACGCCCTGCCGACCTCGGCGCACACGATCTGGGGGGTGCTGGCTGGCAAGTGGCTTAGAGAAGATCGGCCGGCCGCCGAAAAAATCCGGGCGCTGCTCCTCTGGGGCGCTGCCGGTCTGGCCGTGGGGTACGGATTGGATGGGGCCGGCGTGACGCCGATCATCAAGCGGATCTGCACGAGCTCGTTCGTGCTGGTTTCGGGCGGCTGGTGCCTGGTGGCGCTGGCGGCCGTCTATGCGCTGGTCGATGTAAAAGGTTACAGGCGATTCGCGCCATTTTTTGTTGTGATCGGGGCCAACTCCATCTTTATTTACCTGTTCAGCGAAACCGTTGGCAAACAGTGGGTGAACGGCTTCGTGGGCATCTTCACCAACGGCGTCCTCGCCTGGATCCACACCCCCGAGGTGCTCGCCGCCGTCGTCACCGCGTTCACCGTGCTGCTTCTGGAATGGGGCCTGTGCCTGGCCCTGTACCGCCGGGGCTGGTTCTTTAAAGTGTAAGAAAGTGACGTTACGCGTTGCACGTTTTTTCGTTATGCATTTGATGTTCTCATCTACGTAATTCGGCTCCCGATTGCCGTTTAAAGGCTGATCGCATAACGTTCAACCTATTAACGAGTAACGTCAGTAAGTAAGCGTCTGCCTCTCTTTGGCCCGCATCTTGCGGACGGTTTTTGCATCGCACACGCTGAGCGCCGCACCTCATCCCCGGCCCGCGCCAGCCTCTCTATCGCGCCCCTCCTACCCGGTTCTGGTTATGCAACAGACGCTGCTCGCCCTCGGCGCGTTGCTGATCGTCACGACGATTTCGATGAATCAGCAGCGGTCCATTTTTATGTTACAGCGCACGGCGTACCTGCGCGAGCTCGAAGCCGCCGCCAGCGATTATGCCCAGCTCCGGCTCAGCGAGGTCGCCAGCTTTGCGTTCGACGAAGCTCGTGTTGGGATGGCAACCCTCAATACCGACTTCGCCGACCTGACTTCTTCCGGCGCATTCGGCGTGGAAAGCGGCGAAACGGCAGGTGCGCCGGCGACCTTCGACGATATCGACGACTTTCACGGCCTCGTCGACTCTACCATCACCCACACCCTCAGCAACGAGACGTACCCGCTGCGCGCCTCCTACACCGTGCAGTATGTCGATCCCACGGCCCCCGGGTCCGTTCCATCGGGTGGCTTCAAGTCGCTCATCAAGGTCGTCATCCTGACCGTCGAAACCCGGGAAGCGATCGACGCCGGCTATGTCCGCATCATCGAGCGCCGCTCGATCGCCGTCTCAGATTACGTCTAAGTTTGATCTCGCCCTCTCCCTCGTACCCTCTACCCCACCCGTTCATCGGTATTTGCTGATACACTGCCCATGCAAGTCATACTCGACCATCTCGCGGCCCTCATCATCGTTTCGGTGCTTGTGCTCATCTTCGCGCTGTTGCAGGTGCGCGGGGTGCAGTCGGCCTCCGAAACCACCGTCAACGCCATGGTGCGCGGAGCCACGCTGGACATCTCGTTCATGCTGGAAAAGGATATCGCCAATATGCGCACCGAAGCACAAGCGACCGCAGGTGGTATCTCCACAAGTGGCGGATTATGGTGCAGCACGACGGCCTCCGGCGACACGACACTCACCTTTTCGTTTGTGACGCTTTCCGATCCCTACGCACCCATCGACGCGGCGAACCCGGACAGCACCGCGCTCTCCCTTGTCGAATACCGACTCGTCCGCGAGCCCGGCGCTTCCGTGAGCCGGCAGATGGGCGCCGTCACGCAGACCCACCCGCTCTATCGCCTCGAGCGCGTCATCGACTTCGTCGTCACCGGGCAGACCCAGCCGTACGTCACCTTCTTCGATGTCGAGTTCGCCCAGCGCGGCATCGCCGCGTTCACACCGACCTCCACGACGACCTGCCCGACCGAACTGACGCGGGTTCGCTTCCAGCTTCAGATGGCACAGGAAGGCATCGAGCGTATCGCGGCCGATCAGCTTTCGAACAGCCAGCTCAACTTCAGTCGGTACGGTTCAACCATCGATCTGCCCAACTGGGAGTAACCCCCAATCCCACACACCACATTCGGAAACACCTATGGGAAAAGGCGCACTCCTCTCCGTCATCGCCGTCGCTTTTTCGACGCTTCTGCTTCTGTATAACGCCCAGCTGAGCTCGAACGAGACCGGCGTGCGGGAAAACGAAAACCGGGCCCGTCTCGTAGCGAGGGACCTGGCGCTCGAGGGCCGCAAGCTGTTGCTCGCCGGCTGGGTGGGCACGAGTGGTTCCGCCGTGGCGCCGGCGTTCACCACCATGAGCCAGGGCGGGGGCCAGATCGACGTCGTGAACTTCGCGGTCCTGAACGATACGCTCGACTTCACCTTGCGCGCCACCTACCAGCAGACGGTCCACGAGATTCGGAGCCGATTCGCCTGGAATGACTTCGCCCTTAACGCGATGCAGTTTAAGGTGAACAAGATCAATCCGGTTATCGACGCGGGCGCCACGCTTGACTTCACCAGCATCGGACTTGATAACCAGAGCCTGAGCGAACTGGATGAGGTGCTGTTTACTGACCTGGGATTGAGTGGGGATTTGAGCACGTACGGCCTGGGCATGACCTATCAGTTGACGGACATGCAGACTGCGATCGACGGTAACGGCTTTGACATCGATGTGGTGGAGATCGATCAGGACCAGCGCGATGCGTACGACGGCATGTCAGGCGCCTTTTATCCCGACCAGATCAGCGAAGCCGTTGACCTCTTCGCGTTGACGTACCCGGCCGCACATACAATGGTGCCCAATCTGAGTGGTCTCGGCGCTTCCTTCGGAATGACGGGAGGGAATGCCATGTTGACGGTAGAGGGCAATCTGACCGTCAATACCGACTTCCAGGGCAAGGGCATCCTGGTTGTACAGGGAGACCTGATCGTACCGGCCGGCGTGACGTTTCAATGGGACGGCATCATCCTTGTCAAGCCCCCTTCCGGCGACACGAACCCCGTAATCGACCTCAGTGGGTTCGTAGAGATCGAGGGCAACCTGGTCGCCCTGCAGGATGGTTTACCGAACACTGGCCACATGGACATTTCCGTCATGCGCGACGAATCCGGCGTGTGGTCGCAGCCCTATGGAGCCGAGATGATTGAATACGGCTGGCTCCGCGAGCACACCCATGATTATACCGCCCTGGAGGGCAACTATGTCGTCTGGCATGCCAACGACCCGGCCTACCCGGACCACGACGGCTACACCTGGTTCGATAATACGCTGAGCCATCTGAGCGCCGACGATAGCATTTTCGTGGAGGTTTTTAACAACGGTAACCACGGGCGCGGGTTGGTCCGCTTCAAACTCGCCGGCCAGGACGAAACGATCCACCCTATTAGCGACGGGTTTGCCCCCCTCTATGCCGTATCGGGCAACACCCTGCGTACAGAGCCCTTCCGCGCCGGCGATCTCGAGATCTTCGACACGGGCATCACTCGGCTGAGCGCGCTGCGAAAATTGTGGGATAGCGAAGACACCGATTACGTTGGCTGCAATCACGTCGAGAAGGACTCCGGCCCCGGTTGCGTGTGGTCCAACTTCGATCGCATGGGCGCGCTCACCTTCCGGCTTTACCAGTCTACCTTCGGGATGAATGTAAAGCTGTATGAAACGAGCCTTTACTGGCATCGCCGGACAGATGAGGAAGAGGAGTTCGAGGAAGAGATGGCAGAGTTCGCCAGCCACCTCTCCGAATCTGATTACGGCCTGAACCTGACGATCGGCCCGGACGCCATCATTCGTGAGGATCCAAGCATAGTATTCAGCCTGGTATCCGGCTTCAGTGGCGGCTCCTTCGGTCTCACCCACCTCGGCACCTGGACCCGTTCCTGGGACCCGCACGACGCCGGCAACCCGGTGACGGATTAAGGAAAAAGGTAAAAGGTAAAAGGGCAAAGGTAAAAGGTAAAAGGGCAAAGGTAAAAGGTAAAAGGGCAAAGGTAAAAGGTAAAAGGGCAAAGGTAAAAGGTAA
>JAWXAX010000249.1 GCA_034439735.1 Rhodothermales bacterium
GGCGCGGCGCGGGAGAGCATCGCGTCGAGCGTGTCCCGGATAGTCATCGCAGGGTCGCCGGCCGACGCCGCCACCTCGTGGGCCAGCCCCACAGCCGCCCAGCCATCGGCCTCGTCGCGCCCGCGCCAGTACATCCGCTCGGGTGCGTCCTGAGCGCGCAACCAGTCCAGTGGATCCACGGCCGGCACCACCACGCGTACCTGGCGGATGGCCGGTTGCCGGCGCCGATCCTGGCGATAGAGGCGGCATTCGGCCTCGATGGCGTCCACCAAACGCCCGGACCACCGGTCGCTTCCGATGATCACGTCGGCCATCCCCCTATCGTCTTGTCTGATCGTGGTATTCATGGCACTCCTCGGGCTGCCGGCCCGGTTGGCATGTGGTGACGGTGTCGCGCCCTTATTCACTGTTCGCGATCCCTGCCTCTTCCAGGTGGTCGAGGCTGTCCAGGAAGCGCGCCTCGAACCGCCCATCGACAAACACCAGGTGATTCACGGCCGTATTCCTGTGATCCAATTTCTCCATGTGCGCCAGCCCGTATTCGGGCAGTAGCGACGCCAGGATGATGCGCAAAAAGCGGCCGTGGGTGACAACAAGCACGCGTTGGCCGGCGTGGGTGGTAACGATCTGGTGGATCGCCGAGAGGCCCCGCCGCTGCACGTCGTACACGGATTCGCCGCGCTCGACGGCGTATTCGTATTCGCCATTGGCCCAGCGGCGGCGCATCTCGCCAAAGGCGACTTTAAGCTCTGGAGAGCGAGACTGGCCTTCGTGGATGCCCCACGACATCTCTTCGAGATCGGCCAGTTGGTGGATCTCCATTTGTCCGATGGCGGCGGCCACGATACGGGCGGTCTCGCCGGCACGCTGCAGCGTGCTGGAAAAGACCACATCGAGCCCGAGCCCCGCCGCACGCCGCGCCAGGGCGGCCGCTTGCAACCGGCCCAGGTCATTTAACGGCACATCCACGCCGCGCCCCTGGACGATGCGCTGGCGGTTGAAGTCGGTCTCTCCGTGGCGCACAAGGAACAGGTGCGTCTCACCCGGAAGGAGCGGAAAATGGATGCTCATCGGCGTCCCAAAAGATGTTCGATGCGCTTCTCGATCCGGTCCAGCTCGGGCAACGACACCCGATGCTTCAACGCGGCGCGCAGGATAGTGGAGCGAAGCACCTGGTCCGCCACCGGGAGGGGATACAATGAACGGGTTATCGCCTGCACGATCGGCTTCGCCATTTTTTCCAGCATCCGCCACCGTAACGCCACAAAAAAGGCGATACCCAGCACCAGCTTGACGTAGGCGCCGGCGATCCCAAACGCACTCAACGCGACGATATACACCAGCATCTGCGCCGGCACTGCCTGGAGGATGCGTAGGACCGGGTCGAACCAGATTGAAAGAAGGATCGGCCGAAAACACTGGACCAACAGAAACACAAGGAGCGTCAGCAGCGTCGCCGGGAGGGCCGGCAACGTCAACAGGAACCCCGCCGCCGCCCAGATCCCGATGGTCTGGCCAGCCAGCATCCACCGGCCGGCGCGGGCCATCAATTCGGTCAGGCTCACGTGCGCCAGGAGGGGTCCGGCGTATGCCTGCAACTCGACCTCGGTCACACGAAACCACAACCCGTCCGCCGTGAAGATCCCCTCCGGCGTGTCGACGAAAGCAGTCTGTGCGTCGAAGCGTGTGTGTCTCATGATGACGTGGCGGATCGCGCTTTTACCCTCCGGGACGGACCTGAGAGCATGGTGCAGTGCCGTAACGAGAGAGGTCTGTCAATAGTTTCAATAATTATTGAAACCATCGACGCCGACGCCGGCTGAGGGGAAAGAGGCACCAAACGAGACACCACGGCAGCATTCAAGGCTCCGGCGCGCGTTCGTCCTCGACGAGCGCCGGCGCGATCCGTACGCGGATCCGGGGCGTCGTAATCCCGACGGCCTGGAGGACGGGCGCAAGCAGCGCCTGGAGGGCGGCCTCGGTGTTGAGGAGGGGCTGAGTGGACCGGTCCAGGTGGGCGTTGGCTTCCCGGCGCAGCGCGTCCTGTGCGGCAACGATGGCCTGGCGTTCGACCGTCCGGCCGCTGCGTGCGCTCATCCGCGCCCAGCCCACTTCGGTATGCACCATCATATCATCCAGATGGGGCTCCACGGCGTGCACGGTCACGCCAGCGATGGTGATCACCACAACGCTGTCCGGCGTCCACTCGACGGCATCGACCGACAGGCCCGCGAGGTCGATCCCATACGTCGCGACGCCGGGGAGGCGCACCATGGACAGGGTGGTACCGAGCGAAATGGATTTGTCGAAATACTCGGGCAGCAGGTATTTGGTATTGGCCTCGGTGATGTCCGCCGTGATGTCCAGCCGGCCGGTGATTAGAAACGCCGCCGGCGACTCGCGCTGCAGGGTCGTAATCACGGCGTTTTGTACTTCCGACTCCGTAAATCGCGGCCACAGGGTCGCTTCCCCGCGCATGAACCATACAGCCGCCGCGGCCCCGATCACCAGCAGGGTGGCGGCCGTCACCAATCGAAAGGTCAGGCGCGTCAGAAAGGGCATGGTCGCGGTTTCGGGGTTCCGGGCGTTCGTCGCCCTAATTATCCTCTAACAGGTCATAATACCGCACCCGGGAAGGCGTAACCTCTACCCCTTCCATCACGACCCCCATCGGGAGATCGAGCCGGGGCACAATGTAACCCGTGGTGTCGCTACGAATGGCATCGTACGTTACGGAGGCCAGAAAATCCAGCGCCTTCGCGGCCCGATCGAATTGCGAAAGCGGGACGCGGAAGCGAACGGTAACGGCCGGAGGATCAAGTTGGATCGTCTTTGCTCCCGACGGCACGCCATCGATCATCACCTCGATCGCCCGCGACGCCTCGGTAAACTCCGCCGCCCGGGCGCGCAGCGCGACGGAACGGATGCCGAGCGCAACGACACCTCCCAGGGTGTCCTCGAGCGGAAGGCGGATGACGAGCGAGTCCTTGAGACCTCTCGCATCGTACACTTCCGTTCGCCACCGATCGATACGGTCGATGAGGCTCACGGGACCGGAGATAACGACCGAATCGGGCGAAATGGTGGGCTGTTCGATGAGTCCGTGGGTCGGCGGCACCTCGATCGACACCCGGGCGTCGATCGGCACTTTACGCGTCGCCCGCGCCTCTTTGTCCAGCGGCACGAATCGCGGCCACACACTCTGTAGCTGGATGTTCGGCGGGAGGTTGGATCGGACGGACTCTTCAAAATCGACCACCGCGGCGTCGGCACTCACACGGATAATAGGGCGATTGTAATACAACTGAAGCAGATGCATACCCTCGGCCTCGACCTCCGCCCTGACGGTTTTCGGAGGGAGCGTACGGAGCGCCTCGTCGGCCCGCAGGTTTTCCAACTCGGTCTCAAGGAGGATTTCGCGGGTGTATGTCTCGGCGATGGAGCTAAAAAACCAGAGCAGCACTGAGAAAAAGAGGCACATGGAGATGATCAGGCCGCGACGGGCCGGCGCCTCGTGCCACGCCTGCACGGCGGGTCCCTCCTGGAAGATCCGCCGCCAGAACTCACCCGGCAACAACGCCTTCTTCCAGCGTCGGGCCACAATGAGGAATCGTCTGGCTGTATGCATCATGACAAGTGGACGATTCGAAGGATTCGGGTTGGCATTACGCCCGTAGGGACACGATACATCGTGTCCGTTCATTCGGGTTGGCATTACGCCCGTAGGGACACGATACATCGTGTCCGTTCA
>JAWXAX010000250.1 GCA_034439735.1 Rhodothermales bacterium
AGTTAGGAATCTCCTTCGCGAGCCGGCGGGCAACCGAGTAATACGAGCGCGGATCGTCGGGCTCGACATTGGTCGGACACACGATAACTTCGGCGTCGAGGGCCTGTAACACGTCGATTTTCTCCTGGCTCTGCTTGTCCGTTGTCGTGAAGATACACCGGTAGCCCCGGGCGATGGCGACGAGGGCCAGGCCGGCGCCCGTATTGCCGCTGGTCCCTTCGATGATGGTCCCACCGGGCTTGAGGCGTCCCTCCTGTTCGGCCCGCTCGACCATGGCAATGCCGATCCGGTCCTTGACCGATGCTCCAGGGTTGAAGTACTCGAGCTTGGCGAGTACGGTGCAGGGCACGCCCTGCGCGACGCGGTTCAATTTTACCAGCGGCGTATTGCCAACCGTGCCCAGAATATTGTCGTGCCACATACTGAAACAATGCCTCAAATTGCTGGTGTGACTGGAGACTTGCACGGATGCCTCATTGCACCTCCGGTCCGTGCTCGGTTTGCGCTTTGTCGTGCCGTCGAACGTGCTGAACGCAGCTGGTGTCGTCGTTTCATCCGCGCCATTCACAGGGCGCCTCTACGGGCCGCGTCTTCCACCACATCTCCTTCGATTCGTCTGGTCATCAACCAGAATCGAGGGTAGGATGTTCTCCCCAATCGCAATTCGCCTGTCATGTCTCAATCCGCCGAATCTGCATTCCCTCTGGCCACGGAGTTGTTGGTCGCCACCTTCTCGCGAGACGCCGTCGTGCGATCTCGAAATCCCGCCTGGCTCTCGCTGTTTGGGGATGCCAGTGAAGCATGGGGACCGTTGACCTCCGACGACAGGGCGCTCGCGCGCGGCTCGCTGTCGGAAGCCGCCGCCGGCAACCTGGTGACGAACCAGGTCTTTTTTGTCCAGATGACCAGCCGGGATCAGCCGGTGCCGGTGCTGCTCCATTTTATCCCGGTGATGGCCGAAGGGCAGCCGGATGCAAAGGTGCTCGCCATCACCGTCACGGGCGAGGTGCTGGCCGAACCGGGTACGTTCATACTGAGCCAAACCCGCCGGCATCGCATGGAAAATATCGGGCGGATGACGCTCGGACTCGTCCACGAATTTAACAATGTGCTGACGGCGATCCAGGGGAATTTCGAGGTGCTCGAGCAATCCGGTCAGATGCCCGTGGACAGGCCTGAGTTATACGAGACACTCAAGACCATTCAGCGCGCCGCGAACGATGGCGCCGTGATCACCAAAAGCACCAACAGCTACATCCGGAACGAGACCGTCACGCAGACGGAGCATATCGATCTGCGAACGTTGATCCAGGAGTGTGTGTCGATGACGCGCCCCTACTGGCACAACGAGCCCCGCCGGCATGGCATCACGATCGATACCCGGTTCGATCTGGACGAAGTGCCCATGATCGAAGGCTCGACCGTAGAGTTGCGCGAGGTATTCGTCAACCTCATCATGAACGCCGTCCAGGCCATGCCTATCGGCGGTTTACTCGAGTTTCATACGCGTTTCGACCGTAAACAGGGTGTCATCGCGCGGGTCTCGGACACCGGTCACGGTATGACAGAGCAGGTGAAGCGGCGCATCTTTGAGCCGCTGTTCACTACGAAAGGCAAACAGGGCACCGGGATCGGACTGGCTATCTCGTACAGCATCATCGAAAATCACCACGCGACGATCTCGGTAGACACCGTGCTGGGCGAGGGGACGACATTTACGATCGTGTTTAAACCGGCGAAGGAGCGTGCGCAGCGGGAGACCGCTCCGGCGCCGGCGTTCACGAACAAGCTCTTCCGCATCCTCGCCGTGGACGACGAGCCGGCGGTGCGCAACATGCTCCGTAATCTCATGCGGCTCAAGGGCCACGCCATCGAGGTAGCCGGATCCGGCGACGAGGCCCTCTCTTTCCTGGATCAGCACCCGGTGGATGTCGTGATCACAGACCACGGGATGGCCGGCATGAACGGCCGGCAACTCGCCCGCCGCATCAAGGATCGCTTTCCGAAGATGCCGGTTGTACTGCTCACCGGCGACACCGATATCGGCGATCCGGACGACACGATCGATGCTATCGTGGGCAAGCCCTTTCAGCTCGACCAGCTCCAGCGGATCATAAACGAACTGGGATAACGGCGGCGTCGCAGACAGAATGGCAGTACCCTTCGGTTGGCCTGGTTTTTGGTCCACCGATCGCGTACGTTCATAGCTCCCACCCACGTACATTTTGTCAGACCCCCACCAGGCCACCACTGGCAACCATACCCGTGGTCGGGAGCACCAGAGGAGGATTATGTTTGATGCCATGCTGCAGCTGATGCTTGAAGACGATACCGAACAGACGATACCCCTCCCGACGGCGGACGAGGAGAAGGCGATGAACTCGTTCGAGTTGCCCGAGTCGCTTCCTATCCTTGCGCTCCGCAACACGGTGCTTTTTCCCGGCGTAGTGCTGCCAATCACGGTGGGTCGCGACGCGTCGCTGCGGCTGGTCAAGGATGCCTTTGGCGACGATGCACTTATCGGCGTGGTGGCGCAGAAACGTAGCGACGTGGAGGACCCGGAGCCAGACGACCTGTTTGCCTACGGCACGGCCGCGGCCATCCTCAAATTGATCAAGATGCCGGATGGTTCGAAGTCGATCGTCATCCAGGGGAAGCGGCGGTTTAAAACGAAGCAGTATCTGCAGACCGAACCGTATTTCCGCGCCGGCGTGGAGGCGGTTGAGGAAGACCATGACTCGGACGACATCGAGCTCGACGCGCGAATCCGGTCGCTGAAGGAGCTCGCCATCCAGATTGTAAACCTGTCTCCGAACCTTCCCAGCGAGGCGGCTCTAGCCATCCAGAACATCGATTCGCCAACGTTCCTCATCCACTTCATCGCATCCAACCTCCAGATCGACGTCAAGGAGAAGCAACAGCTCCTCGAGACCATCTCCCTCGTCAAACGCGCCGAACTGGTAATGCTCCACCTGAACCGGGAGCTGCAAGTCCTTCAGCTATCGGAGGAAATCCGCTCGAAGGTTAAAACGGATGTCGATAAACAGCAGCGCGAATACCTGCTTCGGCAGCAGATCAAGACGATCCAGGAGGAGCTTGGAGAATCGGAAGGCGGCGAGGCGGAAGTGTCCGACCTGCGCGAGCGGGGCCTGAAGAAAAAACTGCCCGAAGCTGTTCGAGAGGTGCTCAACAAGGAGCTCGAAAAGCTGGCGCGCACGAATCCGGCCTCGCCGGACTATGCGGTGTCGCGCAACTACGTAGACTGGATCCTTGACCTTCCGTGGCTCGAGTATTCGGAAGACGACCTGAACATCAAGCGGGCCGAGGTCATTCTGAACGAAGACCACTACGGCCTGCCGAAGGTGAAAAAGCGTATACTTGAATACCTGGCCGTGCTAAAGCTGAAGGGCGACATGAAGGCGCCGATTCTGTGCTTTTATGGTCCGCCCGGCGTAGGCAAAACCAGTCTCGGGAAAAGTATTGCCCGCGCGCTTGGCCGCGAGTTCGTCCGGATGAGCCTGGGCGGCGTACGTGACGAGGCGGAAATCCGGGGGCATCGACGGACGTATGTCGGGGCGTTGCCCGGGCGCATCATCAAGGCCATGAAACGCGCCGGCACCTCGAACCCGGTCATCATGCTCGACGAGGTGGATAAGCTCGGCGCCGATTTCCGCGGAGACCCCTCCAGCGCATTGCTCGAGGTGTTGGACCCCGAGCAGAACAACACCTTTAACGACCACTACCTGGAGCTGGATTACGACCTCAGCCGGACGCTGTTTATCGCGACGGCGAACTATCTGGAGCGGATTCCCGCCCCTCTGCGGGATCGCATGGAGTTGATCGAACTCACGGGGTACACCCAGCAGGAGAAACTCGCCATCGCCAAGGGCTACCTCGTTCCGAGGCAGATCGAACAGAACGGCTTGAAGAGCAGCCAGTTCTCGATCAACGACAAGGCTATTTCCGAGTTGATCGACGGATATACGCGCGAATCGGGAGTACGCCAGCTTGAACGGGAGATTGGAGGGATCGCACGTGGTGTCGCGCGTCAGGTGGCGACTGGCGACCTGGCCCGAGCGTCCATCAGCGAGCCCGACATCAAAGAGTACCTCGGCGCCCGGAAGTACTTTTCGGACGTGGCCGAGCGCACGGAGGTGCCCGGCGTGGCGACCGGGCTGGCCTGGACGCCGGTCGGCGGCGATATCCTGTTTATCGAAGCCTCAGCCTCGCGGGGCTCGGGCCGGCTGATCCTGACCGGTCAGCTCGGCGATGTCATGAAGGAATCCGCCCAGGCGGCGCATTCCTATGTCAAGGCCCAGGCCACCACCCTCGGAATTCCGTTTGACGCCTTTCGGTACTGGGACGTACACGTCCACATCCCCGCCGGATCGATTCCTAAAGACGGTCCATCCGCCGGCGTGACGCTGGTATCGGCTCTGGTGTCCATCTATACCCAGCGTCGCATAAAGCATTCGGTGGCCATGACGGGCGAGATCACGCTTCGCGGTCTTGTGTTGCCGGTCGGCGGGATCAAGGAGAAGGTGCTGGCAGCCAAACGGGCCGGCATCAAGAAAGTGCTCTTGCCGGAAAAAAATCGAAAGGACATCGACGAGATCGAACCCGTTGTGCTCAAGGGGCTAAAAATCGTCTACATCAAGCGTATGGAAGAAGTGCTCGAAGAAGTACTCCAGAAGGGCGCGATGGCAAAGCCCGAGGTGTTTTTTGCTGTGCCCGAGAAAGACCGCAAGGTCGCGCCGGCCTCTAGCGGAAATGGCGCCGTGTACCTGGATCAGCCGGAGACGCCGTGACCGGCGGTGGAAAGGGCGGATCACACGTTTCATCCGCCTGGATGGGGCGCGAGGGAGACGGGGTATTAAAGACGCAAGGTATTGCGTCTTTACGGGGGGCTATCGATCGTCGGGACGTTCGGTGCGTTTTTCTTGGTGGACGCTCGTTTCTTCGATGATGCGTGCGTCCTCGATATTAGGGTCTAGCCCCTGTTTGAACGCTTTTTGGGCTTCGATGACCACGTCGGCCGTTGCCTGAATGGCGGTGTCGACGAATTGCGTCGCGACGCGCGTAAAAAACCCCCCGAGAAAGACCGCTTTCCCGAGAAGGTTCAAGTCGCTAAATTGAATGATCGGCCCGTGGTTGCGCTCGTCATCCATGCCGGTAGTCACGCCGTGGTGTCAGGTTTCGTACGTGTGGGGCGCGGTTTGCGCACCGTCGCCGGCTTTGTAGCCTTCGTGCCGGCGGCCTTTTTCGTGGTACGAGGAGGGGTAGCCGCCGTTCCTTCGGTGGTATCGCCCTCGTCGTTGAACTGACGCGCCATCATGGCGCCCACCTGCTCGATGCCCTGCGCCAGCATGCTAAGAGCCGATTCTACGAGAAATATGGCCTGTTCTTCAATCTTCAGACCGTCGAAAGCGCTGCGCGCTTCGTTATAGGCTTCTTTATGTTTGCTCATCGTTTCGCTGTTTTGGGTTGCTCCACTCCAGTAACACTCAACGCATCATTCCCCGAGTCATCAACTGCGCGCACCCTTCCGGGTCGGGGTGGTAGTATGTTCATCGTAGACGTGAACCGGGGGCTACAGGTTTCAGTGGCACGCCTGGAGGAAGCCGGTACGAGGTATGGAAGCTGAACCGCGAAATACTTCACAAGGGCTTGAAAGCGAAATCGTCGAGGGCATCGTCGTTCGCAGCACCGGCAGCTGGCATGATGTCCGGGTGGACGGTACGATCATTCCAGCGCGCATACCGGGTAAGTTCAGGCTGGCGAACAAGGCCGCAACGAACCCCCTGGCCGTAGGCGATCGTGTTTCGATGCAGCTCAATCGCGACAACACGGGTTCGATTTCCGTTATTCACCCGCGCCGCAACCGGCTCAGCCGGCGGGCGGCGGGGCGGCGAATTGGCATCGAACACGTGCTGGCGGCCAATCTCGATGCAGCCTGGGTGATCCAGGCCGTGCGCCGGCCGATGCCCAATGCGGGGTTTGTGGACCGTTTCCTCGTCATGGCCGAATACAACCACCTCGTAGCCGGCATCGTGCTGAATAAAATCGACTTGATGGAGCCTGGGGATGAGGAGAGCCTGGCGACGTTTTCGGAGATCTACACGTCGATCGGGTACACGGTGCTGCGAACCAGCGCCGTGACAGGCGACGGGCTGGACGCGTTGCGGTCCGAATTGACGGGAAAGACCACGGTGATGACGGGGCCTTCGGGCGCCGGCAAGTCAACGCTCCTGAACGCTTTATCGCCCGGTTTGCAGCTGGTGACCGGTGCCGTGAGCGACCGAACGAACAAAGGTAAACACACCACTACCTTCCCCTCCCTCCACCCCCTGCCCGGCGGCGGTTATGTGGTGGATACCCCGGGTATACGGGAATATGGCCTGTATGACATCGAGCCCGACGACCTCTGCCACTATTTTCCCGAATTTGAACCGTATCTGGACGACTGCCATTTTCCGAACTGCACGCACGACCACGAGCCCTCCTGCGCCGTTCGCGACGCGGCGGACACGGAGCAGATCCATCCCTCCCGGTACCTGAGTTACCTAAAAATGCTCGATTCGCTCGATGGCGAGGACACGGGTCGATAACCAGGCGGGGATTGAGCGGTCTCCGGGTTAGTCTGCTCCGACTCGCGTGTCGGTGAGGCGGATGTCCACGCTCCACCCCTTCGAAAGCGCGTGTAACATCGCCTCCTCGTTCTGATTGACGTGGCCGTCGGCGCGGGCGACGTGGAGAAGGTCATCTAGAAACGCGATCCGCTGGATGGGCGGTAGGGCCTCGCGGATGCTCCGGGTCGACGCCGTGAGCACCTCTCGATCCGGCTGAGTGCTATAGGCTTGAAGAGCGCCGCGGAACACCTCGTGCAACGCCTCCTTCGAGAGGTCCGGTTGCCAGGCCCCGAGCCGTTCCAGAATGGCGCCGATTTCGTGCAGGCTGAGGTTGTTGTCCGTGCTGTGGGCGAGGACGATGCAGATGAGCGCCATGTCGTGGAGGAGGCTCCACGCGGGCTCATCCACAACGGTCGCCGTCGTCTGCGCCAGGAGGCGAGCGCCCGTCTCGCGCAGCCCCCAGATGTCCGCCAGCGTGGCGATGAGGCTCGATTCGCTGCTCAGTAACACCCCATCCGCCTCGGCGATTCGGACGATGTCTTCCAGCGCATGCCGGCGTTCGTCTTCCGACAGGGTCGATTTCAGCGCACGAATGGTCCGCGTTACTTCCACGGTGGCGTTTTCTTGCAGATAGACGGCAAGGGCTTCGAGGACGAGCTCCTGTGCGCCGGCTTTCGACAGTGTCCGATCCCAACCCTGGATCGTCTCGACGATGGTTTCCATCTCTTCATCCACCAGCGCGTGGTCCGTGCCATAGGCAAGCGCCAGATAAACGAGGGCAAGTTCGTGGGTGCGGGTCCAGGTTTCGTCGGCAGGCGTCATCTTGTACGGGCAAAGCTCGTCGAGCCTATAATCGTTCACAGGAAATCGGGTCGACAAAATACACACGGCGCTCGTAAGAATGCGCGCTCCTCGCGGCGCGTGCGCAGGTTCTTCATACGACGGCGGCCGAGCAGATCCTAGCCATGATCCGATTCGCCAGTTCTGTATCGACCTGTTCCCCTCCCCGCGCCACGTACCAGTCGAGTTTGCGTCGCGAGATCTCGGCCCCAGCTACCCCTTCCGCCACCCACGTCGCACGTGCAGCGCGAAGCTCGGCCGGCGCCGGCCCCCATCCGAAACACGCGTTACCCTCAGGGTCGAAAGCGACCAGCCGGGGAATGCTTCGAGCGCCCTGCGTCAGGTAACGATCCAT
>JAWXAX010000251.1 GCA_034439735.1 Rhodothermales bacterium
AGGTAGAGGTGCTGCGTCCCATTCGTCTCACCCTCCCAGCCCGACCACCCCAGATAGCGCCGGCCGGCGTGTTCGAACACCGTTCCATCGATCGCCCAGCGGTCGCTGGGGTCGGCCAGCTTGCCCTTCATCGTCCAGGTGCCGACGGTCGGATCGGGCGACGGGTTTTCGAGGACCCAGAGGCGGTGGGATTCGTTTTCGCCGGCGTCGGCGGCGAAGTAGAGGTACCAGGCGCCGTCGAGGAAGTGGAGCTCGGGCGCCCAGATGCCGTGGCTGTAAGGGCCGGACGCCGGCGGGGTCCAGACGGTGACCGGCTCGGCGAGCGCGAGGTCGACCATCCGGCGGGTCTTGCGGATGGTGAGGTCGTTGCCGGTAGTGTGGATGTAGTAGTACATCCCATCGCGGTACACGACCCACGGATCGGCGCCGGCGGGGAGCAGCGGGTTTGTGTATGTCGCGACCGAAGGAGCGGGCGACGGGCTAGTGCAGGCGCTGATGGCCAGGCAGGCCATGGCCCAGACGATCATTCGATAGGGTGCGGATGGATTCATTCGATCGCGGGCTTCCAGCCGCCGAAGAGAGCCAGTTCCATCCATTTCCAGTAACAATCCACGTGTTGGAAGCCGCAGGAACGGAGCATTTCCAGCTGAACGTCCACCGGCGCCAGCTTGTTGGACGGGTCCTCGTCCGCCGGCCCGATCCCGAGCTGATTCAGAAACATGGCGTGTAGCTCCGGGGTCGCCGAGGCGACGTGTTCGAGGTTGCAGAACACGCCTCCGGGTTCGAGCATCTCGAAAATCTCTCGATAGATAGCCGCCTTGCGGGGATGGGTGCAGTGGTGGATGGCGAAACCGGACACGATGGCGTCGAACCGACCAAGTTCGGGCAGCCGCTCGTCGAGGTCGTGGTGGACGATTTCGACGCCGGCGTATTTCGCGAACCGGGTCCGCGCGGCGTCCAACATGGTCGGGGACGCGTCCAGCGCCACGCCTTCCGCCTGGGGCCGGTCGAGCAGTACCAGATGCAGCAGCCGGCCGTCGCCGGCGCCGAGGTCGAGGATGCGCATCGCCTGTGGCGGCATAAACGAAAGCAGCACGGCTTCACCCTCCGTGCGGTGGGGGATGGTGTCGGCTTTCGCGAGGTAGTTGAGCGCGTACTCGGCCCGGGCGTATTCCTGGATCATATGGTGACTCGGATTGCCAGCCTGTGGGTGATTAACGGGAGGGAATGATGATCAGCTCCTCCTGCGGTGGGGTGAGCCACTCCGCGCCTGTGTCGGTGATGACGACCATCTCCTCGACAGACAGGGTTTTGGTGGTGGAGTCGGACAGTGCCCACGAGAAAAACCCGTCGAACGCGAAGGTCATGCCCGGTCGCAGCTCGGTGAGTTGCCGGCCCGCCGGCGTGCGGCCGAGCTGTCCGCCCCCGAGGCTCGGGCCCATGTCGTGCGCCCAGTAGCCTACGGGGTGCCCGGTGCTCCACATCACGGGCAACGAGCCGGCGGCTTCCATCACCCGCCGCTGGGCGGCATCGACTTCAAAGCCCCGGGCGCCGGGTCTCATGGCCTCGAACGCGGCGCGGCTGCCGTCGCGGGCGGCTTCCCACATCGCGAGGGCCTCGGCCGGGGCTTCGGTCTCGCCCGGGGCGAGCACGTAGGCGAATCGCTGGATGTCCGTCACCCACATCCCGTGCACCTTGATGCCAAAATCCGTCTGGATAAAATCTCCCGGCTGGATGACGCGGTCGGTGGGATGGGAGTGGCCCCGGTCGATGCCGGAGTTCACGGCCGGGTTCTGATCCGGCGCCCAGCCGTCCTCGACGCCGTGGGCCGCCATGCGGGCTTCGAGGAAGTCGGCGATGTCCCGGTCGGTCGTGACGCCCGGGGTGGCGGCGGCGTAGGCCTCCACCTCCCATTGCGCCGTGAGGGCCGCGGCGCGGCGCATGATGTCCACCTCCGCCGGCGTCTTGACAGAGAGCCACTCGACAATCAACGGCTCGGCGGAGGTCGTCTGCGCCATCCACTCCGGCCCCAGGCCGGCCGTCATCGCGAGGAACTGGGTGTGGGAAAGGCCGTCCGCCACCGGGCTCGCTCCGGAATTGATGGCGATGGCTGTCGACCCGAAGCGCGTCAGCAGCGCCCGCGTGTGGTCCCAGATATCCGTCCCCCGTTCGATGACCAGCACTTCCTCGTGCTCCTTCAGCTCGGCCAGGGCGGTGGATTCGCCCTGGGGGGAGATGGCGTAGGGGGATACGCCCGCAGGTGTCCGGAAAAACAGGAAACCGGCCTGTCCGCCGGCGTTTTCGCAGCCCACATGCCGCGCCATCGGGTCGTTGTCGTTTTCGCGGCAGACGACGATCCAGGCGTCGACGCCCGTGCGGTCCATGGCCTCGGGAAGGAGCGCGCGGATACGCTCGCGGCGGATCTCCGGCCAGGGGTCGCCGGTGAAGGGGCGCTCGGGCTCGGGCGCCGAGGGGGTGGCGCAACCGGCGAGGAGGAGGAGGATGATGACCATATACATAGATACTCGGTAGGCGGGATCTTCACGAATTACCGTAGAGACGCTCCTGTGGAGCGTCTCCTGACGGTTACATCAATTGTTAATGTTGCCCATAGGGGGCAAGGTCGGTGAGGCGCTCCTGTGGAGCGCCTCCTGACGGCTGCGTTCATCGTCGTTGCTCGCAACATGCGGCTATATTGCCGAGACGCTCCACAGGAGCGTCTCTACCTGATGGCCGTGTTCAGATACGTGCTTTACTTCACCACTTCCGGGAACGCTGCCACGCGCAGCGTCGACGCCCCGTAGGGAATCAGGATGATGGGCTCCTGGACGGCATTGGGAATACGCTTCGGGCTGGGCGGGATGCGGCCGGCGGAGCCATTGTATTCGGTCCACCCGGGGATTCGAACACCGTTCGTCTGGATGCGGATCGGGACCGTTTCGGGAGACCACGGGTAGGCCGGCATATCGGTTTTAATCACTTCAAACGCCTCCGTTACCCTGTCGCGATCGATCATCAACCCGTAATTCCAGGCACTTTGCGGGTCGACCTCCCAGTGGGTGTGGGATTCCGCGCCCGGCTTGGGGGCGTCCTTGAGGGTCTTGGTCTCATCGATGGCCAGCGCATACAGCAGCGGCCCGCGCTCGACGGCGACGGAGCGCTCGTGCCAGGTGCTGAGGCGGACGGCCATCGGCAGTTCCAGCGTCACGACATCGCCGTCCTGCCAGGTGCGATCCAGGCGGATCATCTCGCCGGCAGTCTGGGGCTCCCATCCGGCGTCGTTGATCTGCAGCCGCGCCCCTTCGGCCCACGCCGGGATCCGCAGATGAAGCGGGAAGGCGACGGGCGCCACGGTGCTTACGACGAAGCGAACCTGCTCCTCGAACGGATACGGCGTTTCCTGGCGGATGGTAACCTCTTCGCCGCTGGCGCCCACCTTCGCCGTAACCGTGTTGGGTGCATACACCATCGCCGCCAGGCCCCGGTCCTTGCTGGCCATCCAGAGCTGACGCGTCAGCTTCGGCCAGCCCTGGTGGTAGTTGGTCGTGCAGCACGGGTAGCCGGTCAGGAGGCCGTAACAGAGCGCGTCCTGGTAGGGCTCATAAAAGATCTGGTGGTCGCCGAAGCGGACGCGTACCTGGTTGACTTGCTGGAAGTACTGCCGGCCGGTGTGGTCGTCGTTCACCTGGGTGGGCAGGGCGTTGTAGGCGATCTTCTCGAGCCGGTCCATGTAGGCCACGTCGCCCGTGATCCCCATCAGGGTTTCGAGGCTGAACATGAGCTCGACGACCGCGCACAGCTCCGTGCCGCGCGTGGGGTCGGTGCCATGGATCAGTTCATCCCCCGAAAACATCCCGATCGCCTGCCCGTGTTTGGCCATGAGGCCGGCCAGGCCGGTTCGAACAGCGTTCAGGTAGCGTTCCTCGCCGGATTGGACGTACTGGATGGCCGGCTGTTTGACCCCCATCGCGACGTTGACGACATGCGTGAGCCAGTAGTCTTCCGACACCTTCCCCTGCTCGAAGTCGCCCGTCCAGTCTACGGTCTCGTCGAATATCCGCTGCCCGAGTTCGAGCAGGAAGGCGTCGCCGGTGAGGTTGTAGAGCCACTGGATGCTGGCCTGGTTCTCGCCGCCGCGGGCCGTGGCCCAGCCGGTCCAGTGCCCGAGGGGTTCGACATCGAGGCGGTCCAGCTGGTACTGGAAGTACTTCGTCATAAACGCCGGCACGCGTTCGTCGCCGGTGGCGTCGTAGTGCTGCTGGAGCACCTTCAGCATCACCATGCGCGGCCACCAGTCGGCCGCGTTCTGGCGTTGTTGCTGGGCGGTGTTTGTGGTGGAGGTATCCTCGGGCGCCGGCCCGAAGAAGCCGTCCTCGCGCTGGCTGGCGAGGGTCCATTCGATATACGGCTGCGCCTTCTCGATGAGGCGCTGGTCATCCAGGATATGGGCGAGTGGCACCAGGCCGTCGAGCCAGTAGGGACCGCGCTCCCACACATCCCCATCGCCGCCGAGCCAGCCGTTCGTGGCGCCGACCGTCGGGTACCACTCGTCCAGGTGCCCGGTCATGCCATTGGCCTGGCGGCGGAGTTCTTCCAAGAGCCATCCTCCGGGCTTTACCGCGCCGAGGGGTAACACGGCGTAGGGCGTCTCGGCGCGGTAAAGCCCGGAGGATGGCTCTTGGAAG
>JAWXAX010000252.1 GCA_034439735.1 Rhodothermales bacterium
CTCGATGCCCTCGCGACCGTCGCGATCGCCGGCGAGACGCGCACCGTCGCCCCCGCCCTCGCCGGCCCCAACCCCCTCCTCCTGGGCGGGTTCGTGGAAGACTACCGCCCCGAGTGGGTGGATATCGCCGCGGCCTACCCGGCGCCGGCTCGGCCCGGCACCGTCGTCGCCTTCGACGGCGTCAACGACGCCATCTACCTCGCCGCCCAACCCGGCGCGGCCCTGTCGGGTAACGTCCTCGCGCCTCCCGATCGCTCCACCGTGGCCTTCTGGTTTCAGGCCGACGACGTCCACCTCGCCGGCCCGGATGCGTCGCGCACCCAGGTGCTTTTTGGCGTGGGGGATGAAGAAGGCGGCCTGTCCGTCGCCCTCGCGGCCGGCCGGCTGGCCGTTACCGCCTGGTGCGCCGACTTCGGGCCCCGGAATGTCAAAGAAACCGTGCTCGCCACGGCCGGCGTGCGCTCGGGCCAGTGGCACCATCTGGCCGTCACGAACGACGAATCCGCCCGGCCCTCCGTACTGTTTCGCGCCTACCTGGACGGCGCGCCGATCCCCCTCGAATCCAGTTCGCTGACCGACGCCGGCCTGTCCGACGACCACAAGGGCTTCCCGCTGGATCTGACTGGCACGGCCACCCTTGGCGGGCTCGTGCCGCGCGCCGGCACCCTCCGCCTCGGCGGCACCTATATCGACGCCGCCGGCCCGGGCCCCATCCACCTGTTCGCCGGTCAGATCACCGACCTGCGCGTCTACCAGACCGCCCTCGCGCCAGACGCCCGCTTGCGCTTCGAGCCGCCGGAGGATGACGACGCGACACTCGTCTACCGTCTCCCACTGGACGAGGCCTCGGGCGCCGCGTTCGACGTGCTCACCCCGCCGGCACGCGCCTGCATGCCCGGCGCCGTGACGGCCGCCTGGAGCCCGCGGAACGTCGTCCTCCGCAGCACCACAGCCAATGGGCCGCTCGAAAACGCCTTCCTGCACTTCGCGCCCGACGGCGATGCGTCCGCCTCGCTGGGGTGGTCCGATTATACCTATACCGGTCGGCTGCACGCGGCCGACGCTGGCGCCGGCATCGGCGTCACCCTGCTGAGCCGCCACCCCGCGGGAGAGAACCGGCTGTATGCCTTCCGGCGCTACGCCGACCGTCCGACGTTCCACTTCTCCTCCGCCCCGGATGGATGGGCTCTGGCCGGCGCGAGCGATTCCGGCATCATCCCGGAGGCCGGCGTGTGGTATCGGTTCAAGATAGAGGTGGAAGATCAACCGGCCGAGGGCCCAAACGGGCGGACATCCCTCCGCGCCTGGATCTGGAAAGACGGGGAAGAGCCGCCCGCAGACGCAGTCGCCACCGCGATGGACGAAAGCCCCGGCCGGCTCACGGCCGGCACCGTCGGCGTCTGGCGCTTCGGGTCGAGCGAAAACCAGTACGACGACCTCGAAGTCATCGACCGCGTCTCCGGCGAGCGCCGGCTCAGCGAGGCCTTCGAGGAGTATGCGGCCGACGAGCCTCCTTCCGGCTGGATCGGCACGGGTGACCGCGTCCTTTTCGGCCAGCCGGCCACTCGGTTTCAGACGGTGGCGCTGCGCGACAACCAGGCGCTGCGTACGGCGTCGACGCAGCCCAATATCCACAGCCACTACCGCCCCGCCGCCGGCGCGGCGGTCTGGAAAGCGTACGTCTTCACCGGCCGGCTGCGCTTCACCGAAGCCACCAGCGGCGCCGGCGTCACCTTCTTCAGCGACTACCCGACTACCGACGCCTACTACGTCATCCGCCGATCCAAAAACAAAAAACGATTCCACGTGGCCTCGCGACGAGCCGGCCGCATCGCCGAGGGAGACGGGACCGAAATCCCCCTGGATACCCGGCCCAATGTGTGGTATCACTTCCGCATCCACGTAGCGCACCTCCCGGATCATCCTCAACAAAAAGACAACAAAGGCGCCACCCGCATCCAGGTGCGGGTATGGGAAGAAGGGACGCCCGAGCCGGCGGTGTTTGCGATCGATGTGCTGGATACCAGCGACCCGATCGCGAGCGGGACGATCGGCGTGTGGTCGAGCGATGCCGGCCTGAAGTTCTGGGACGATTTGCACGTGACCGCTCTCGACCCGGCTACCGGCGATGCCGGGGCCATCCTCTATGAAACCGACTTCGAGACAGTTGCGGAAGGTGTGTTGCCCGCCGGCTGGACCAGCACCGGCGCCAACCACGCCCTGAAGTCCGCCCCCACGATCTTTACCGTCGCGGCCTCCGAGCGGCACGTGCTGGCCCCCACCACCCCGACCGGCGAGGATCATCTTACCCATTACCTGCCATCCGGCGTGGATACCGCCGCGTGGCGCAACTACGTCTACACCGGCTACGTGTTCGTGCCCGACCTCACCACCGGGATGGGGATGATCGTCTACAGCCGGTACGGCGCCGGCGAGGACCGGTACTACAGCCTCCAGCGCGACGCGAATCGGCCGGCGTTTCATCTGGCCGGCCCCGATGGGTTGGACCGGCTGCAGGGCGACCTCGCCCAAGCCGAGATCCCCGTGGAGCCCGAAACCTGGTATCGATTCCGGATCCAGGTCGACACCGTCACCACCACCGCCACCCACCTCCGCGCCCGCGTGTGGAAGGCCACCGAGCCCATGCCCGCCGCGGATCAGATCGTCGCTGTCGACGCCGGCGGCGGTCGGATCGCGTCCGGCGGCGTCGGTCTGTGGGCGGCCTGGGGCGACCGCGCCTATTTCGACGACCTGCGCGTGCACCAGAACCAGCGTGTGCTGCTTTCGGAAGGATTCGTGGGTTTGCGACCTGGCGAAAAACCGGCCGGCTGGGTGGATACCGACCGCCTGAGCCGCTTCGCCCCGGATGCAACTCGCTTCGCCGCCCGCGTCCAGGACGACAATGTCCCGGTCTGGCGGCGTGTGGACGACTTCCCGCTCTGGCCCGTACGCGGCGCCCTCCGCTTCGACGGCGCCCTGCAGTACCTGGCGACCGCCGACACCCCGCTGGCCCCTGTCGATGGCTGCACGTTCGAGGCGTGGGTCCGGCCCGACCGCTTCGAGGCTACCCAGCCGATCGTCTGCCTGGGCGCATCGCCCACCGACGCATTCTGGTTCGGCCTCACGCGCGACGGCGCGCCGGCGCTGGGCTTCCAGGCCGGCGGCAATATCGTCGCCGCCGAGACCACTCGCCTGCCGACCGACCGCTTCAGCCACGTGGCCGCGTCCATCGCGCCGGCCGGCATCCAATTGTATGTCGATGGCGCCCCGGTCGCCTCCGTCGGCTCGCCGGAGCAGACCCAGGCGCTGTATGAGGCGTTATTCGATCGAGCGACAACTGGGTATGCGGAGATCGGCCGCGCCGGCGGCGCCGGCGCCCTGTTCACCGGCGACATCCTCGAGGTGCGCGTGTGGCGGGGCGTACGCGACGCCGATGAACTCCGAGCCACCGGGTACCTCTCGTCTCGCCGGCTATCGGCCCTCCACGGCGATGCGATGCTGGCACATTGGGTGGCCCCGGGCCAGGGCGTTATCGTCCCGAACCTGGCCGGCGGACCGCGGGGCGCCATGCGCCTTGGCGGGCTCGAAGGCGCCCGCCAGCCGCAACCCGTTGCGCGCCCCCTGTTCATGGAGACCGGCTTCTGGGGACCCCAGCGTCCGGTGCTGACCTTCCAGCGCCCCGCCGACGCCGTGGCGCACCCGTCCACACCCACCGCCACGCTGCAGCGGCGCACCGTCGAACTCTGGTTCCTGGCCGACGACGTGCACGCGTCCGACCGCCAGCAGCCGCTGTACCGTGAAGGCCGTGACGAGGCCGGCCTCGCCCTCTATCTCTTCGCCGGCCGTCTGTATGCCGGCGGCTACGCCGGCGCGGCCTGGCCGGGCAGCTGGCTTTCGACCGACCGGATCCGCTCCGGTCAGTGGCACCATGTCGCCCTCGTGCTCGACGGCCGCAGCGCCCTGAAGGCCGGCGCCCTGCAGCTGTATCTGGATGGCAAACCCGTCGGACGCGCGCCGGGGCGGCAGCTGGACGGCCACGCCGCGTCCTTCACCCTCGGCGGTTCGGCCGCCACGGCGCGCTGGCACGACGCCGCACTGGCCGGTCGGGGAGAGCCCTTTTTTGCCGGTCGCCTGCTCGGGCTGCGGCGGTGGGAGACCGCCCGGTCGCTCGACGACCTCCGCTCGAACCGGGAGACCCTCCTCGATGCCGCCGATGAATTGGCGCTGGCCTGGCATGGGGAGAATACATTTGGGGAGATGACTGTCGGCGCGGACCGGATCCAACTGCTGGGATGGCGCGGGTCGCCGCCGCTGCCGGCCGTAGCGCTCGACGCCCACACACTCGGCCTCGTGGCCGGTGCGAAGGGGTCGATGGAGCGGCACCGACTGACCGTGAGCCGGCTGGCCACGCTGCTGGGCGAATCGCGCCTTACCGGCCTGCACACCGAAACGGCGCGGGCGCTGGGGCTGAGCACCCGCGCGCTGGGTCGGCTGATGGCCATCGCCGGCGTCGATCAGGTGCGCGATCTCCGTGATTTCCAGGTCCTCAGCGACCGCGTGGCGTGGACAAAAGCCACCGGGATCGACCTCGAGACACTCGATCTGCTCATCAACGACATAGAAAGCGGCGCCGCGACGCTCCGACTCGACGACGCCAGCATCCGCGACCTCGCCGACGCCCTGCGGCAACACGCCGCGACGTTCCTCGTCCTCCCGGACGCCTTAGTCTCGGAGGGGATCAGTCAGGTCGAATCCATCGTCGCCGTGCGGTACCTCGGCGGACCGGACGCGTTCGGGAGCGCGGTCGTGTCGGCGCCGGTGCTCTCGCCAGCCGTGCTCGCGGCCGACGGCGCCATCCAATCGACCCTGTTTTCCGGGCGGAGCCTGACCGAGCTCGAAGCCGACCCTGCCTGGCTGACGGTGTTGACCGCCCTCGCCGGTGTCGAGCCGTGGCGCGCTACCCTTTCCGAGGCCGAGGCGCTGGCCTGCACCTGGTCCGCCCGGATCGCGGCTGGACTGGCCATCCTCCCGGGTGTGGCGGCGGGCGCCCTCGCGGCGCTGCAGTCTGCCAGGTTCGTCACCGCCGCCGGCGTCGTGCAGGCGCCGGCCGGCGGGTTGACCGATGAGGCATTAGGCGTCGTGCCGGGGATCGCCGCGAGCGCCGTTTCCGGCGTGCGCGGCCTGCTCGAAGCCCGCCTGGCGGTTCAGGCCCGGTACGCCGGCGTCCTCCTGGAGCGCCGCGCGGCCCTGGAAAACGCCGTGTACACCGAGTTGTCCGAGCGCCTGCAGGCGGATTCGGACCGGACGCGGACGGTGGTCGATTTCCTCACCGCCGAAATGCCGATTCACACCCTGGTAACGGGCCTCATGGCCGCCGACCCAACCGAGCCGCTGCCGGCGGACATCGCCGGCCCGGGCGGCTACTTGTACCGGCTCGCCAAGACGCTCCACCTCGTCCAGCGCTTCGCGCTCAGCGTCTCGGAGATCCGCGCGCTGCTCGCCACCCCCGAGCGATTCGGGCTGACCGGCGCGGCCGCCATCGTCCGTCCGACGCTGGCCGATCTGGACGCGTTGGAGGCTTACCGGACCGTCCGCGACGACCGCGCCAGCCGCATCCCTGCCGCCAGGGTCGACGCGCTGATCGATGCCCTCGCCGACGGCGGCGCGTCCGCCACGCTGCCCGCCCGCGTCGCCGCCCTGGGCGCGTGGGACGAGGCGCAGGCCGAGGCTGTCCTCCGGTATTTCGGGTGGATTCCGGGCCTGCCGCACGGGTTCGACCGGATCGATGGGCTGCTTCGGCTCCACCAGGCGCTGGCGCTCGCCGCACGGCTGGACGTGGACGCGGGCTTCCTGATCGACCTCGCCGGGGCGCCGTCCGAAGCGACCTACGCCGACCAGCGCCTGCTGGCAGACACCACCCTGGCCCTGCTCAGCGCCCGCTACAACGACGAGAGCCGGCCGGCGGCCCTCAAGCCCGTACGCGACGCCCTCGCCGTCCGCAAACGCGACGCGTTACTCGGGGCCGTGATGCATGGCATCCCGGAGGACTTCCCGCGCCGGCGGGACGCCGACCTGCTGTACGAGTACCTCCTGCTGGACGTACAGACAGGCAGCGTCGTGAACGCGTCGCGCATCCAACAGGCCATCGCCAGCGTGCAGCTGTACGTGCAGCGCTGCCTCATGAACCTCGAGCGCGGCGTCGATCCTTCAACCATTCCCCAGGACCAGTGGGCCTGGATGAAGAACTACCGGGTGTGGGAGGCAAACCGAAAGGTGTTCCTCTACCCTGAAAACTACATCGAGCCCGAGCTGCGCGACACCAAGACGCCCTTTTTCGCCGAGTTAGAGCAGGAGCTCATGCAGAGCGACATCGACGAGGCGGCCGTGCAGCGGGTGTATGTGAATTACCTGGACCGCTTCCGCGAGGTGGCAACGCTCAAAATTGTCGGCACGTATCTCCACCGGGAATCGGACAGCACCGGCGTGGGGAAAAACACCGCTCCAAATCCACCGGACGAGACGCTTTACCTGATCGGTCGTACGCAAACGGATCCGACGACCTTTTACTACCGTCAGCGCGTGAGCAACAGGTACGGCGAACGGTGGCTGCCCTGGAAGAAAATCGAGCTGACCATCAACGCAACATTTGTGACGCCGGTTTTCGCGTTCGGCAAGCTGTTTCTGTTCTGGCCGGAGTTCATCAAGCTTAAAAAATCTGTCCAGCGCCGGCTCGGGGAAGGGCTACGGAATACGTATACCGTCGCGTACCTGAACGACCTATTCGCCAAACCGATAACCCAGAAAGAAATCAACGATAAGCGCGTGGAGATCACCAATCTCCAGAATACGATTACGGCCATGTGGTTTGTCCCCTTCGGCTTCATAGGCATCCTCGCGGATCTCCAGCCTCGTCTCGATGCAGCAAGAATCGCATTGACCACGCTCGAGAATGGCCGTGCAGCTCAGCAGCGCGCCCGCAGCGCGATGGCCGCTGAGTTAAGTGTGGAGGAGATGGCCAAGTTCGACGACAAACGCTGGAAGGTGGATACCGAATACTACCTGCTCAACGAAACCGCCGGCGCGCGCGTCGAGCGTTCGATCGATATCTATAATACCACGATCAAGTACTCGTATTTCAACCTGAGCGGCGCATGGGTACATCCACAAATCTATGCCGCTCTGGAGAACGAGTTGACGATCGACGACTACCGCCGGCCCGAATGGCAGCGACTCTATGCCCAGCAAACACTACAACTTGCCGAGGAGACAACGATATCTCCCAAGCGGGATATTAACGCACTGGTGGCGCGCATCGACGACCGGACAAGCATCGACATCCCTGGTCCGGCTTTCGACATGAACGCCCTCACCCTGTCGTTCTGGGCGCGAATTGACGCTACCGGCGGCGGCGTACAATTGGGCTGGAAGTATACGTTTTCGGAGACCATCCGACGACTGTTGCCCGACGATCTCACAAAGCCGTTACCACGAGATATCGTCGATTCGATCGCTGCCGAGTTGATCAACCAGACCCCGTCTCCAGTGAGCGCGGAATCCCTCTGGCATACCACCCTGCTAGCCGGCTACGATGTCGATTCGCTTCGGGTCGAGGCGACAAACGTGGTCGCGGAAATCGCAGGCCGCACAGACGTAGAGGCTGCTGTCGCGACCGTGCTCGGGCATTTTGCGGATGCCCGGCGCGAGGCAGAAGCCGGTGACTTCGCAAAAACGAGTAGTGCGGCCGACAGCGCCGGCAAGGCGGCGACTCTCGGCGGGTTCGATCCCGATCGCGCCAGCGAGCTGCGTGTCCTGGCCGATGACCTGAAAAGCGCCGCTGACCAGGCGATTACACTAAACAACGCGGCCGATAAGGCTGAGGCCGCTCTCGCCGCCGAGCAGGCAAAGAGCAATCCGAACACCGCGGAAGTCAACAGGTTAACGAAAGACGCCACGAATGCGAAAAACGACGCAAACAGGCAAGCATCGGAAACGAAAAAACAAGCCGCCGATGCCGAGCGCGAAGCGCGCATTGCCCAGGTAGCCGAGCGACTCCAGCCGCGGTGGGAGTCGAATACCGTGGACCTCACCGTTCGCATGAAAGGGGCGGCCAATACACTCACGGTAACGGTCGGCCACGGGCACTGGCTTCATGTTGCGCTCACGCTCATGCGGACCGGCGACGGTTATACAGCAAACCTCTACGCCGAAGCCCCTGACCAACCCGAGTTGACAGCAACGGCCACCCTGGCCTCCCCGGTGCTCCAGCGAGGGAAACGGGTCGTACTCGGCTCGCAAAGCTCGGCAGCGTCCGGGACAACCGGCATCCACATGGCGGAGGTCCGGCTGTGGAACAGCGTCCGCGCCCCCGCTGACATCCGCGCTAACCGGAACGAGCGGCTTACGGGCCTCGAGAACGGTCTCTTTTACGTACCGCTAAACGTGGCGCCGGCAGGCTCGATCGTGGAGCTTACCCCTCCGAACGGGATCGCGTTTTTCCTGCCCCGAGCATCACTGGTCGCCAGGGAGCGCATCATCCTCATGTACGGCGCCGGCTCGCAGAGCACCATCAAGAGCCTGCGCAACAACCTGGAGGACCAGAGCTTCTCACTCACCCTGGAGCCCGCTACAGCCATCAGCAAGTACGACGTCCAGCTCAGTCGCGACGCCGCATCCAACCTCGCATCACCAAAAGCCATCGTCCACCTGGGTCGAACGGACGGCTTGCAGTTCCGCGACTACGCCACCGGAGAGCCCAACGTCGCCATCTACGCCCCGCCACGCCTTGCCCCGACCGATGCCGACCGGCAAAACTATCTCATCCGCAACCTGGAAGAACGCGAGTCGTCGTTGATGGATGTGAACAACCTGCCAGGCTGGTATGTCGTCGACACCGGCGACGAACAGTTCCTGGCGAAGGCCCAGATCACCAGAAGAGGAAGCACCCCGCAACAGGTGCATACCACGCGTGACCGGCTTCGCATCCGGTACAGCGACAACGCGGTGCAAGACGAGAGCGCTGCGCAAGCCCTGGCTGTCTATTTCGAAGAACAACCTGACGACGTTCTGACGGTGACCAACGACAAGGAGATCAGCGTGATCTTCGAGCGGCTGAACACCTTCGCCGTCCATGAACTGAGCCAGAACCTCTTCCAGGGTGGCCTCGACCGACTGCTGTTGGACTCTCAAGAAGCCAAGGAGCCCAACTTCAACCAGCGCTACAACCCGAATACCGCGTTGATCGACCTGGAGAAGAGCCGGCTTACAGATACGATCGACTTCCAGGGTGTGAACCGGCTCTATTACGAAGAGCTGTTCTTCCACATCCCCTTCCTCATCGCCAATCGCCTCAACGCCAACCAGCAGTTCGCGGAGGCGCAGCGGTGGTACCATTACATCTTCAACCCCACCGCCCGCGACGGTTCGGCCAGCAAAAACCGGTACTGGATGTACCGCCCGTTCCGGACGTTCGACGCGAGCGAGTCGATCGGCGCCTTCCTGGCCGACGACGAGGCGCTGACCGTCTACCGCGAGGATCCGTTTGATCCCCACGCCATCGCGGGGCTGCGGGTGTTTGCCTACCAGAAGGCGGTGGTGATGAAGTACATCGACAACCTGCTGGACTGGGGCGATGCGCTGTTCCGACAGGACACGCGCGAGGCCATCAATGAAGCCGTGTTATTGTATGTGATGGCCTACAACCTGCTCGGCCCCCGTCCGCAGCCGAAAGCGCGGCGTTCGACCGCCGCGCCCGGCACCTACGCCGACATCGCGGCGCGGTATGCCTCGACCGGCATTCCGGATTTCCCGAACGCCCATTCGACGGCCGCCGGCGCCGGCGTGCCGGCGCCTCACGCCTTCATCGTCACCGATTTCTGCCTCATCGAAAACCAGCAGTTCCTGGGCTACTGGGGGCGGGTGGAGGACCGTCTGTACAAGATCCGCCAGAGCCTCAACATCGACGGCATCTTCCGGCAGCTCGCCCTGTTCGAGCCGCCCATCGACCCCGCTGCGCTCGTCCGCGCCGTGGCCGGTGGGCGCGACATCGCCGGCGCGCTGTCGGACCTCAACGTGGCCGTGCCCAACTACCGGTACAGCCACCTTCTGGGCGAGGCCCGGGAGATGATCGGCGCCGTGATCGACCTCGGGGCGTCGCTCCAGTCGGCCCTCGAGGCTCGCGACGCCGAGGCGCTGTCGCAGCTCGAAAACACCCACCAGAAACGCATCCTCGAAATGACCACGACGGTGAAGACCCTCGCGGCAGACAGCGCCCGCGAGGCGATCGAGGCGTTGAAGATCAACAGGGCGCGCATCGAGGCCACCAAAAACCGGCTGGACCGTCTTATCGACGAAGACATTTCGCCGACCGAGAAGGCCGCGTTGATCCTCGCCGGCGTGGGCAAAGGGTTGCAGATCGTGGGGTCCGCGCTCAAGTTCACCGCCTCGCTCGTCGAGCAGGCGCCCGAGTTCCACGTAGGCGGCGCGGGCATTTCGAGCCCATTAATCGTCACCACCCATGGCGGCAGCAAGATCGCCAACGGGCTCAACAAAGCCGGCGATGTGTCCAACATCCTGGGCGACGTAGCCTCCGGCGCGGGCGAGTTGACGCAGCGGATTGCCGACTACGAACGCCGGCGCGGCGGTTGGGAGCACGAACGCACCATCGCCGGCATGGAACTGGATGAACTCGAATTCCAGCAGGAGATGGCGCAGATCGCCCTCCAGACCGCCGAGCGGCAGCTGGACATCCACATGAAGGAGCTCGAGCACAACCAGCAAATCGCCGATTTCTACCGGAGCAAGTTCACCAATCAGGCCCTGTACAACTGGCTCGCCACGCGGCTCTCCAGCCTGTATTTCCAGGCCTACAAAGTCGCCTACGACACCGCGAAGTCGGCCGAAAAGGCGCTTCAGTACGAAATACCCACCACCGATATCTACATCCGGTTCGGCCATTGGGACAGCCTGAAAAAAGGGCTGCTGGCCGGCGAGGCGCTGCTGCTCGACCTGAACCGGATGTCCAAGTACCACCTCGACAACGACAGTCGATTCCAGGATATCGAGCGGATCATCTCGATGAAAAACGAGCTTCCGTTGAGCTTCCTCGAGCTAGTGGCCGGCGGCGAATGCCAGTTCCAGCTGGACGAGGCCCTGTTCGACCGCGACTACCCCGGCCATTACTTCCGGACGATCAAGACGATCGCGCTATCGATCGTGCCGAAGGCCGGTGTGGACCAGGGCCAGTCGATCCGCCTCACCCTTACCCAGATGGGCAACAAGGCCCTGCTGGCGCCCGACGCCGGCGTGGTGCGGTACCTGATGGGTTTCGATGACGCCCAGCAGCCGGACGGCAACACGCTGCGCGTCAACTGGCGGTCCAACCAGCAGATCGCCGTGTCGAAGTGGCAGCAGGATAGTGGGATGTTCGGGCAGTTCGACCTCAACTTCCTGTTCGACAGCCGCTACTTCCCCTTCGAGGGCACCGGCGCCGTGTCCACCTGGCGGATCGAAATGCCGAAAACCTCTAACCCCTCGTTGGACTTCAGCAAGATCGCCGACGTGACGATCACGCTGCGGTACACATCGAAGTACGACAATGGCGCGTTCAAACAGAGCGTGGAAGGGCTGCTGGAGGAGCTGGCGGGGGGGTGAGCTGTGTCCCCTTACCCCGAGGCAAAGCTAGCGCCGATGGTTACGCTGCCGGGCGCATACCCTCGGCATGGTGACGTTTTGGAAACCCATCCCGCCTTTGTATCGTGCCACCC
>JAWXAX010000253.1 GCA_034439735.1 Rhodothermales bacterium
ACGGGTCGGTGAGTGGGGTTCGGGCGGGGTCGCAGGGGCCGGTAGTGGCGAAGCCGACGGCACCGAGGACAGCGGCCGGCTGGATGGCGTTGAAGGAGACCGGGTAGCCGGCGCCGACATAGCCAAAGCCGTTTTCGACGTTCGAAAAAAGATCAGGTTGAGCGAGCACCTCCGGGTCAAAATCACCCCCGGGCGGCACCCAGGCGTCGTCGCCGATAAAGACGGTGAAGCGCATCGCGCGTACGCCGATCCAATCGCGCGTGAGGCAGTGCGCCTCGAATTCATTTTTGATGAACTGATAGTCGGCGCCGATCTCGATGAAGAATCGCCATCCGCCGTCGCCGGCCTCCTCTTGCCCCCTGTACGAACGGGTGATGGGATACCGGATCGGATTGAGCCCGCTGGCGAGCGGTTGCAGGCGTACGGTGTCGTAGAGCATGTCGGCCTGGACGATGTTGGGCAGCGACGTGCTTTCGACTATAAAGCTCAGCACCGTAGGCGAGGCGTTGGGTTCGGGAAGGATGCGGATGTCCACGGGCACGGTGACCTGCGCGGAGGCGGTGGCCCCATCGGATCGGGAAACGTCCACGCGGTACGTCTCGCCGTACGCCGGCCTGAAATCACCTACGAACACGTTGCCGAACGTGCTGTCATCGAACTGCACGAAGGTGCTTCGCCAGGTGGTGACCTCGCCGGACGCGAGGTGCGTCGAGGACACGACGGCGTCGATTGAGGCCGAGGGCTCGTTGTCGATGCGTTGTTCGATGGGGATGACACGGAGCGTCTGTCGGCTCACCCGCGGGTTCAGGTATCCGTAAAGCGAGTACGGTTCTTCGAGCCCGACAAACGGGTTGACCGTTTCGTCGCAGCCTGCCAGCGAAAGGAAGGCAACGAGGAGGAGCCAGGTAAATGAGCGTGGGGTTCGCATGCCTAGAATTCGATCTTGAGGCCCAGGATAGGGACGATGGGTAGCTGGTTAGTCTGCTTCAGCGTGAAGAGGTCCAGCGAGAAGAGGTTGGTCCGGTCGTACGCATTGAGCACGCCGGCCTGGGCCGTGAACGTCCCGCCCTTAAACGGAATCTCACGGTCGACCGACACATCCAGCCGGTGGTACGCCGGCAGCACGCCGCCGTAGGGCCGGTCGTAGATTACGCGGCGGACGCCGGCCTCGGATTCCACGTCGACATTGCCATTAAGCAACACGAAGGCGTCGAAGCCCTGCACCTGGTTAAAGGGCAGGCCGGAGCCAAAATTCCAGCGAACGGAGACATCGAAGCCGGCGATTTCGGTTTGCACGAGGGCATTGATCTGATGCCGGCGGTCGTGGGGCGGGCGAAAATTGATGGTGGTGCTGCCAAACCAGAGCGCGAGCTCTTCCTGTTGCGCGTCGTAGGTGACCGAGGAAAGGCCGTAGGTGACGTAAGCCGACCACGCCGGCCGGTCGATTTCGAGCCGAAAATCGGCCCCGCGCACCAGTCCATCGGCGCGTTGCAGGTTGGTCGTGAACCGCGGCAGCGGCGTCCACTCCGAGATGTAGAGGTTGTCCAGATCCTTGAAATAGGCCTCGGCGGCAAGGCGCACGGAGCGGTTGACATCTACCTGATACCCGGCGATGGCGTGGGTAGCGCGAGTGAGCTCGCCAAAGGGCGCGTCGCTCCAGGCGGTGAAGACGTTGGTGGCGTCGCGGCGGTCGTTGAGGCCGGTGAGTTCCTGGTGGTAGCGGCCGGCGGCGAGGCTTACCTGATGCGCGCCGGCCTGCCATAACGCCCTGAATCGTGGCTCGGCAAAAAACCCGAACTGGTCAAAAAACTGGACCGTCCCCCCGGGGCGGATCCACCATCCTCCCCCCAGATGGATATTTGGCTCCAGGTAAAATCCGAGTTTGGGCAGCCGGGCGGATTTCAGGCTCAGGTTCTGGTAGAGCCCGCCGAGTTCGGTGTCGATAGTGGTCGTGCGCAGGTAGCTGCCATAGCTGATGTCGGACTTCCCGACGTAGGCTACCAGGTTGATGCCGGCGTTGAAGCTGCCGAGCGACGAGAATCGGTCGGGGTTGTCGCGGGGCCCGGCCTCGATCCGATACTGCGAGACCGAAAACAGAAACTCGGCCAGGACGGGGCTACGGCGCGGGGTGACGAGGTAGCGCCCGCCGACGGCCGTATTGTTCCACCGCACTTCGTCGCCACCAACCGCCTCGACGTTGTCGAGCGCGCCGCGGTCGTACGTGCGGAGCGCCGTCACGGTTAGCTGGTGGTTTTCGCTCACCTTCAGGTGCGCCTTGCCGAAGAGGTCGCCGAATTTATACGGCAGCGGCTGGTTGATGTAGGTGGATGCGAAGCGGTCGATGACCGACTGGCGGACGGAGGCGATGAACGAGAGCCTGTCCTTCGCGAGCGGCCCTTCGACGCGCAGGGCGTTGACAAACGGCGAGACCGAGAACGAGCGGACGTGTTCGCGCAGGTTGCCGCTGCGGCTGGAGATGTCCATCACCGACGAGACACGGCCGGCATATTTGCTTCCGTAGCCACCGGCGTACACGTCGGCCCGCTGGAGGATGTCCGCCGAAAACGCCGAATAGAACCCCAGGATGTGGAAGGGCTGGTAGATAGTCATCCCATCCAGCAGCACCAGGTTGTGGGCCGGCTCGCCGCCGCGGATAAACAGCTGCCCGCCACGGTCGCCGGAGGTGATGACGCCCGGGAGCGTGGTCAGGTACGACGCGAGGTCGCCCGAGAGGTCTGGCGACGGCACCCGCTCCAGTTCTTCCGCCCGGATCGTCTGCAAGCCGGCCGTGATGCGCGCGACGCCGGCGGAGCGCTCGCCTTCCACAAGCACCTCATCGAGTGCTCCACTGCCGGGCGATAAGGTCGTATTCCGTTCGAGGACCTGCCCGCCCGCGAGCGCGATCGTGTCTCGCTGGGTCTCGTAGCCGATGAACGAGACACGGACCTCGTACGCGCCGGGGGTGAGCCGGGAGAGGAAAAACAGCCCGTCGGCGTCGGTGACGGCGCCGCGGTAGAGCGCTTCGCCGGCGTAGAGCACCACGTTAACGCCCTGGAGCGGCAAGCCGTCCGAGGTGTCGATGACCCGTCCGCGGAAGGCGGCGTCCTGGGCGAACGCAGGGGTCAGAAGGAAGAAGGCCGCGACGGACACGGCGATAAAGCGGGAAAACGACACGGCGTGTCCGGATAAGGGCGATGAGAAAAACTGAACTCAGGCGGCCTGATCCATGTAGCCGGCCATGTACTGGACATAGAGCTTTTCGAGGTCCTCCCCCGCCAGCTCGTCGTGTGAGCGTTGCATCACCAGTCGGCCCCGGTTCATGATGCCTACGACATCCGCGATCTCGCGGGCACGGAAGATGTCGTGGGTGGACATCAGGATGGCTTTACCCTCCTCGCGGAGCGACTGGAGCAGGTGGGTGAACTCGTACGCTGCTTTGGGATCGAGGCCACTGGTGGGCTCGTCGAGCAGGATCGCCGGCGCGTTTTTCAGGATGGCGACCGCGATGCCGCATTTCTGACGCATCCCCTTCGAAAATCCCTTCAGCCGCTTGTCGTGGGCCTCTTCCTGGAGGCCGACGCGGAGCAGCACCTGGCGGTAATCGTCCTTCGTATAGTCCTTCTTGCCGCCGAGGCGCACAAAGAAATCCAGGTTCTGCATCGCCGTGAAGTTGGGGTACAACATCACGTTTTCGGAGACATAGGCCACAAGCGCTTTCGCTTTCAGCGGCTCCTTGTGCGTGACGACCCCGTTGATGCGGGCCTCGCCGCCCGAGGGCTCGACGAAGTTGAGGAAGATGTTGATGCAGGTCGTTTTGCCGGCGCCGTTGCCGCCCAGCATCGCGAAGATCTGGCCGGTATTCACCGTGAAGCTGACGTCGTCCAGCGCGAGCTGGCCGTCTTCATACCGTTTGCTGAGGCGATCGGCGACGATCATGGGGCGGGCGGGAGATTCCATGAGTAGCGATTAGTGATTAGCGATTCGTGATTAGTGATTAGCGATGGGGGGAAGTCGAAGGGTCACCTTCTTGAAAGCCGGATGCCGAAAACGACGATGCCTACGACGAGGCCGACGATGAGTAGCACGATGATGAGGGTGCCGACGACGTTGGCTTTGGGTTCGACCTGGATCGACACCGTCTTGTCTTCGCCGCGGATGGGCAGTTCGTCCGACAGCGAGGTCGTGCGGATGCGCACTTCGTAGCGCCCGGGGGCAACGTCCGGCGCCGGCGTGAAGCGGAGCTGGACGCGCAGTTCCTCGTTGATGTCGAGCGACTGGATGACGGCCGGCTCGATCGATTCCGTCCAGTTCAGCGGCGGATCCGCCTCGATCCTCACGTTGTTGAGCGCGCGCGTGCCCTCGTTGACGACCTCGACGTTAAAGACGACCTCCTCGTCCGGCTTGATCGAAAAAAACAGCTGCTGGGCCCGGACGAGGATCTCGCCGATGCCACGCGGCACAAGCTCCAGCCGGGCGTAGCCCACGTTCAATGCGCGGATCTCCTCCTCCGTCATCTGCCGGCCGGCGAGCGGCCCGATGGCCTCGATCCGGTCCCGGGGGATGGCGAGGGCGTAAAACGAGATGCGTTCGTCGATCCGCACGTTGTCCGTGGGGCGCTCGGGCAAAAAGATGCGCAGTGCGGCCTGCCGCGTGTTAACGCCCTCGGTGAACTGGAACTGGCTGAGGCGATTGTCCGTCGCGGGATCGACGAAGTAGCGGTTGATCTCGGCCGGCAGGTTGACGGCCTCCAGCGCGAAGGTATTGGCGTCGCTGCTGAACAGCTCGAGCGACATCTTGAAGTCGGTGGTCCCGCTTAACTCCACCTCCTGCGAGAACTGCTCGGGCTTGATGGCCAGAATGTTCTCCGACGCATCCTTCTGCAGAAAGATCTTGCGGCTTTGCTGGACGCCATTGCCGTAGATGAGGCTGACCGAGACGGCGTCCAGATCCTGGAGCAGCTCGAACGACACGGTCGCCGGCTGCCCGAACACCAGCCGGTCGATTTTGTGTTCGTAGGGCTGGCTGACGATCGCGTTGTCGTCGTTCAGGAGGGATACGTAGACGTTATTGATGATGTCCGGCGTGAGGAGCGCAAAAAGCGAATCCTGGATCCCGATCAGCTTTTCGTACTCTCCGCTGCCACGCGAGGCGTTTTCGAGCGTAATGCGGACCCCCTTGCGACCATCCTGCCGCTGGTATTTCAGGGCGCGAGAGACGACGATGTACTGTTGTTCGAAGATGACAGCCAGGAGCGACTGCTGGAAGTTGACCTCGGCCTCCGAGTAGTTGCGAAAGGCCTGGTCGAGCGCGCTGCGCGAGATCAAGTTTTTATCGAATAGCCCCTGCTGGCGCTCGTATTCGGCGCGCTGCGTGTCGTAGGCTTCCTTCGCGCGGCGGAGACCCAGGAGCGGGTAGGTGTCGTCTCGCTGGTTAAAAAAGGTGCCGGCCTGTGCACGAGCGTCGCTCACAGTCGAGGGATGAATACCCACCAATAGCCACACGAGGCCGATCACTCCAATTCCAATTCGTCGCACTGAATCCATACAAAAGGGCAGTAGGCGCGCGCGGCGCGGGGCACGGTATGAGGTATGGGACGTCAAGCTGATGATTAACCCCGCCAACAACATCAACAACGTGAAAAATCGTTGTAAAGTATGTAAAAGAAACAGATCTTTTCGGCGGACCCCTACCGTCATTCAACCCATTTCCCATGACCCGTCGCGATTTCACCCGCACCCTCACCACGCTTGCGCCAGCGCTGGCGC
>JAWXAX010000254.1 GCA_034439735.1 Rhodothermales bacterium
CAGGTTTTCGAACGTGTAATCGTCTCCGATGACGGCCCGCCATCCGTCGGTGCCGAACTTGATCTTTTTGGTAGCCATGTAATCGCTATAAGTTGAATTCAAACAAAAAAACACCGAGCCTGGTGGCCGGCCGGAAGGGGAGGTGCGTGAATAGCCGGCGCCCGAGACTCAACGATCGTCACACAACAAGACGCATCCGGGAGGCGTACACGTTATTCGCCGAAATTAAGGGTGCCCGCCCTATATATGCCACCGCAGGCCTGTTTCCTCGGGAAATATACCCTCACGCCGCCCGTTCGACGCGCCGGCCGGCGGCCATCAACTCGCGCGCACTCTGCAACGCCGCGTCGGTGATCTCGGCGCCGCTGATGAGCGAGGCCACCTGGCGGACACGCTCGGCGTCGGGCAGGCGCGTGATCGTCGAGTGGGTCCGGCCGTTTTCGACGTGTTTGGCTACCCGGTAGTGTACGTCGCCCATGGCGGCGATCTGGGCGAGGTGGGTGATGGCGATAATCTGGTGGTACTGCCCGAGGTCGCGCATGCTCTCGCCCACTTTGTTGGCGATCGTGCCCGAGATGCCGGCGTCGATCTCGTCGAACACGAGAATCGGAAGCCGCTCGCTCTTCGCGAGGATCGTCTTGAGCCCGAGCATGATGCGGCTGATTTCGCCGCCGGAGGCGACCCGCGCCAGGGGTTTGAGGGACTCGCCGGGGTTGGTGGAGATGAAGAACTCGACCTGGTCCATGCCATTCGGGTAGGCTTGTACGCGCTGCCCGGCCTCGTCCGTAATCCAGCCGGCGGAGGAGGGGGCCTGCGTGAAACGGACTTCGAATCGGCTGTGCGGCATCCCCAGCCGGCCCAACTCGGCCACGATCGCTTTCACGACCCGATCCCCCCCTTCGCGTCGTTTCCGCGACAGCCGGCGGGCCGTATCCGACAGCTGTGCCTGGCGCTCCGCGATCTTCTCCTTCAACACGCCTATGGCGCCCTCGAAGTTGACGGCCAGCTCGTAGCGGGCGCCTATATCTTTACGATGCGCCAGCACGGATTCGAGGGTGCCGCCGTAGCGCCGCTTGAGGGTTTCGATGTCGCCCAGACGCGAACGGATGAAGGCCAGACGCTCGGGGTTGAACTCGATCCGCGCGTTGTAGTCCTGCAGGAAATGCGCCAGCTCGGCCACCACGATCTGGGCGCTTTCGGCCTCTCGAGCGGATTCTTCGAGGCCGGCGTCGATCCGCGCGAGGTCCTGCAACTCGTTACGGACCCGCACCAGATGGTCGTTGACGGCGTTGTCGGACTCGTACAGCAGGTCGTACAATTGGATGGTCGCCTCGTACAGGCGCTCGGCGTTGGCCAGGATGCGCTCTTCGCCTTCGAGCGCATCTTCCTCCCCCTCCTCGGGCCCGATGGCGTCGATCTCTTCGATCTGGAATTCGTACAGTTCTTTCTGCTGGCGGAGGTCGCGCTCCTGGGCGACGAGGGTGTCCAGCTCGCGCACGAGGGTGGCGGTATCCCCGTGCTGGGCCTGGTAGCGGGCGAGGAGGTCTCCCAGGCCGGCGAACTGATCCAGCACATCCACGTGCGTCTCTGTCCGCAGCAGCATCTGGTGCTCGTGCTGGCCGTGGAGGTCGATCAGCTGGCTGGCGACTTCGCGGACGACGTTTAGCGGCGCCGGCGTGTCGTTCACGAACGCGCGGCTCTGGGCGGCGGAGATCTCGCGGCGGAGGATGATCTGATCCGCGGGGTCGAGGTCGTTTTCCTCCAGCAGTTTCCGAATCCGGCCCGAGCCCGTGTTGTCGAACAGGCCCTCGATGATCGCCTTCTTCGCGTCCGTCCGGATCACCTCCAGCGAGGCCCGCTCGCCGAGGATCATCTTCAGCGCCCCCATCAGAATCGACTTGCCGGCCCCTGTCTCCCCCGTGATGATGTTCAGGCCGCTTTCAAATTCCACGGTGAGCTCTTCGATCAACGCATAGTCGCGGATGTAGAGGGAGCGGAGCATGCTAAGGCAAAAGGCAAAATGGAAAAGGCAAAAGGCGAAATGGAAAAGGCAAAATGGAAAAGGCAAAAGGCAAAATGGAAAAGGCAAAAGGCAAAATGGAAAAGGCAAAAGGCGAAACGGGGGAATGGCTTATCATTCAATCCCAGTGTTCGCTGCGCGTTCGTTTCACGAGCCCAGAGGAATCTACAGCTTTTTTTTAGATGTGCATACTATATGTCTGAGTCGATGCGTGAACGTCAAAGACCCCTCCCCTTACTTCCCTAGACGCGAATCACACACCCGGCATACCCTCCATGCCCGCAGCATCGCACCCATTTTACCTTTTTCATTTTACCTTTTACCTTCACTTCCCATGGCAGTGCTTGTACTTTTTGCCGCTGCCGCAGGGGCAGGGATCGTTGCGGCCGGTTTTTTCGCCCACGACGACGCTCTGGGGTCCGGCGGTGGGGTCGCGGTCGGCGGCGGAAGGCTCCTTTCCGCCAACCCCGTAGGACGGTGAATCGGTGGGCTGACTGGCCTGGGCGCGTTTCGGGTCGAGCCGCTGTTGAGCCGGGCGGGCGGTCCGCCGCGGCGCGGCGGCGTTGTTGACGAGTGGGCCGGCTCGGAAGACGAACGACACGACGTCCTGGTTGATGGTATTCATCATCTCCCCGAACAGCCGGAAGGCCTCGATCTTATACTCGACGAGCGGGTCGCGTTGGCCGTAGGCGCGCAGGCCGATGCCTTCCTTGACCTCGTCGAGGCCGCGGAGGTGCTCCGTCCAGTGTTCGTCGATGAACACGAGGAGGGCGACGCGTTCGAGGGCGTTGTTGATCGCGTGGCCCTGGGACTCGGCGGCGTCGGTCACGCGAACGGTGACGCGCATGAGCCGGCGGCCGTCGGTGAAGTCGACGAAGATCCGCTCCGGTTTCTGCTCGGCGTCGCTTTCAAGCAACCGCGTCATGCTGTCGGCGAACGGGCGGGCGAGGGCTTCGCGTTTCCGGGTGTAGTACTCGGTGGCGGCGGCCATCACCTTGTCCGTCACCCCGTCTTCGCCGAGCCGGGCGAAGGTCTCCTGGTCGATGTCGAAGTCCAGGGCGAGGACACGCAGCAATTCTTCGCGCAGGCCGGCGAGGTCGCCCTCGGCGTATCGGGCGGGGACGATGTCGCGGACGAGCTTCTCCAGCATCTCCATGATGTCCCCGCGCATGAAGTCGCCATGGATGGCGTTGATGCGGCGGGTGTAGACGACCTGACGCTGGGCGTTGAGCACGTCGTCGTATTCGAGCTGGCGCTTGCGGATGCCGAAGTTGTTTTGTTCGACCTTTTTCTGGGCGCGTTCGATGCTTTTGTTTACCCACGGATGGGTGATCACGGCGCCTTCTTCCAGATTGAGCCGATCCATCACCCGCGCGACGCGGTCGCTCTTGAAAAGGCTCATCAGGTTGTCTTCCAGCGAAATGTAGAACTGGCTCTCGCCGGGGTCCCCCTGCCGGCCCGCGCGGCCGCGTAGCTGGAGGTCGATACGCCGGCTCTCGTGGCGCTCGGTGCCGATGATCGCGAGGCCGCCGAGTTCACGCACGCCGGCGGCGAGTTTGATGTCGGTGCCGCGGCCGGCCATGTTGGTGGCGATGGTGACGGCGCCCCGCTCGCCGGCTTCGGCGACGATGAGCGCTTCCTGCAGCGCGCGGTCCCTCCGGGCGTTGAGCACGTTGTGTTTGATCTTGCTCCGCGTCAGCATGCGGCTGAGCGTCTCCGAGACTTCCACCGTTGTCGTGCCCACCAGCACGGGCTGCCCCTTCTGGTTGTACTCGGTGATCTTTTCGATCACGGCGTTGAACTTCTCGCGCCGCGTCTTGAACACGAGGTCGTCCAGGTCCTTACGTGTGACCGGTTTGTTCGTGGGGATGACGACGACATCGATCTTGTAGATCTTGAAGAACTCCTCCGCCTCCGTCACAGCCGTGCCCGTCATGCCGGAGAGCTTGTGGTACATGCGGAAGTAGTTCTGGAGGGTGATGGTGGCGTACGTCTGGGTCGCCGCCTGCACCTTCACGTTTTCCTTCGCTTCGATCGCCTGGTGGAGTCCGTCGGAGTAGCGCCGGCCGGACAATACGCGGCCGGTGTGTTCGTCGACGATCATCACCTTGTCTTCCTGGACGATATAGTTGATGTCCTTCTCAAACAGGGTGTAGGCCTTCAGCAGTTGTTCGATGGCGTGGAGTCGCTCGGCGCGGTCCGAGTAGGTGGTATAGAGTGTGCGCTTTTTTTCCGCCAGTTCACTGCCCAGCAGCCGGAGGTCGTTCTCCAGTTTGTGCTGGCGCTTTTCTGGCGTGAGATCGTCCATCTTCCGGATGCTTTCTTCGAGGGCCTTCACGGCGTCGGCGTGCGCCTTTTCCATGAGCGCCGTCTCTTCCCCGATGTCGGGGAGGACGAAGAGGTTCACGTCCTGATTGGAGGCTTTGGCCGTGTAGACGCGGCCTTTCTCCGTCATCTCGATGGCATGCTGTTTTTCGTCGAGCGCGTAAAACAGCTCTTCGTCGACAAATGGCATGTTCTTGGCGTTTTCCTGCAGGTAGAAGAACTCGGTCTTCTGGCGGAGTTGCTCGACGCCGGGCTCGTTGATGAGCTTGACGAGGCGGTTGTTTTTGCGGAAGCCGCGGTGGGCGCGGAGGAGGGCGAGGCCGGCGGTATCTTCGTATTCGTTGGCCTTCTTGTTCTCGCCCGCGGCGCGCGCTTCATCGCGCATTTTGAGCATCTTCTCGGCCTCGGCGACGAAGCCGGCGACGAGTTTCTGCTGGGCTTTCACGAGCTGGTCGACCGGCGGCTTGAGTTCGTCGAAGCGCGAGTCGTTGGCCTGGGGAACCGGGCCGGAGATAATGAGCGGCGTGCGGGCCTCGTCGATGAGGACGGAGTCCACCTCGTCGACGATCGCGAAGAAGTGCTCACGCTGCACGAGATGATCGGCCTCGGTGACGAACGAGTGGTCTCGCAGGTAATCGAACCCGTACTCGTTGTTGGTGCCGTAGGTGATGTCCACCCGATAGGCGGCCCGCCGGGCTTCGGTGTGGGGCTCATGGCGGTCGATCACCGCCGTTGTGAGACCCAGAAAGTGGAAAATCGGCCCCATCCACTCCTCGTCGCGCTGGGCGAGGTAGGGGTTGACGGTGACGAGGTGGACACCACGGCCGGCGAGGGCGTTGAGGTACACCGGGGCGACGGCTACGAGGGTCTTGCCTTCACCCGTCTTCATTTCGGCCACCCGCCCCTGGTGGAGCGCGATGCCGCCGATGAGCTGGACATCGTAGGGAACGATGTCCCAGTTCACTATGGAGCCGCCGGCTTTCCACGACTGCCCGACGAGGCGCTCGCAGGCGCTCTTCACCACGGCGAAGGCTTCAGGCAACAATTCTTCCAGCACATCCTCCACGGTATCCAGCCACTGCTGATCGATGGCGTCCAGCTCTTCCGAAAGACGTCCGCTTTCCTCGATCGACAGTTCCGACGGCTGCCCGTCGCCGCTGGCGGCTTGCTCGGATAGGCCCGTTCGCAACTCGTGCCGGATCTCGTCCCGCCGCGCCTCGATATCCGCGACCGCCTCGTGGATGCGCGCCTTGAACTCGCCCGTCTTGGCCTTCAGTTCGTCATCCGAGAGGGTCTTGCACTTCGCGTACCAGTCGTTGATTTCCCCAACGGTCGGCCACAGTTTCTTGAGGTCGCGTTCGTTCGAGTCGCCGCCGAAAAGCTTCTGGATAAACTTGATCATGGAAAGGACTCATGCAATGCGTGATGAACCGGCGCGCGCATGGCGCTGGCTCCATCCGAACGCGCTCGGGTAGCGAGTTGATCCGATCGCCGCCCGCCGCCGGGCACGGATTTCATGTTTCTGCGGCCGCGGGTGGGTTATCCAACAAAAAAGGCAACCGGCGCCTGACGCGCCGGTTGCCCTCGTATTCTGACGTTTACGCCGGATTACTTGACCGCGTCGAGCTCAAGCGCGAGTTCGATCGTCACTTCTTCTCCCACCACGAAGCCGCCGGCTTCGGTGAGGTTGTCCCACTTCAGGTTGAAGTCGAAGCGGTTGATGACTGTTTCGGCTTCGAAACCAACCTTGGCCGTCTCCATCATCTTGCCGGCGCCGAGGTATTCGGCCTCGAACACGACTTCCTTTGTGACGTCGCGGATCGTGAGGTCGCCCACGAGCTCAAACGTGCTGCCGCTGATGTTGCGGACCGCCTTGCTCTTAAAGGTCATCGCCGGAAACTGCTCGGCGTTGAAGAAGTCATCCGAGCGGAGGTGGTTGTCGCGGCGCTCGTTGCCGGTGTTGATGCTGGTCGTCTTGATCGTAGCTTCGGCCTGAAGAGTGCTCAGGTCCTCGCCGTCCATCGAGACATTCGCATCGTAGTCGGAGAACTCGCCGCGCACGTTGCTGATGCCCAGATGACGCACCTTGAAGCCCACTTCGGAGTGTGCCTTGTCGGCCGTGTAGGTTGTGGCCAGCTGGCCCAAAGTAATAAAGCCCGCCAGCGGAAGGATGACCGCAAGCAGAGCGAAGCGTACGTGTTTAAACATATTTTTTTTCGTATCTGAATGGTGTGACGCGTTTCGATAGACGAAATGTGTCGCTTGATGTGTGGTTTAACGCTGTTTCGACGTTTGGTTTCCGGCTGTTCGGATTCGTTACGTTGTGTTAACAGACGCCCCGTCGGCCGATCTCATTCCATCCTGGATCCCCCTTTGCTGGCAGATGTAGAAAACGGGCAGATGTAGAAAACGGGCCGATGTAGAAAACGGGCCGCCTCTCGTAATCACCCGTCCTGGAAGTGCCGCATGACGCAACATAACCCTTTATGGTTGAGCCGGCTCGTTTGTATCTGGTGTCTCCTCTCCGCGTCCGCCGCACCGGCTCTGGCCCAGCGAGAGTCGTCCGGCTTTGCCTTTCTCCAACTCGAGCCCTCGGCCCGTTCGGCCGCTCTCGGCGGGTCGTTTGCGGCGATGTACGATGACGACATCAACGGGATGTTCTACAACCCGGCCTTGCTGAGCGACCTGGTTGATCGCCAGCTTTCGGTGTCCTTCCTCAACCATGTGAGCGACCTCCGAGCCGGCTTCGCCGCCTATGGCTTCCAGTTGGGCGGCCTGGGGCAGGCCGGTCTGGGCGTTCGCTTCCTGGGCTGGGGCGATCTCACCGAACGCGACGCGGCCGGCGAGGAAATCGGCTCCTTCAACGCGTCCGATATCGCTTTCACCCTCGGCCTCGCCCGCCGATTCGACGACCATGTCCTCCTGGGCGCCAACGTCCATTCCATCTTCTCCCGCATCGGCGACTTCAACGCGTCCGCTCTCGCCGCGGATGTCGGACTGTTGTACCACACGCTCGACGGCGGCTTTACGGCCAGCGCCTCCGTGCACAACCTGGGCCTGACGCTCAACTCGCTCGGGGCAGTGGAGGACGAACTCCCGCTCGACGTTCGTGTCGCTCTCTCCCGCAGACTGCGCTACCTCCCGCTGCTGGTCACCGTCACCGGGTACAACCTCCAGTCGATCGGCGAGCTGGGTTCCGGGGCGACGGGCTTCGACGAGGCCATGCACCATGTAGCCGTCGGGGGCGAGTTTCAGTTCAGCGAAGGGTTCAACCTGCGTGTAGGCTACAACCACCGCCGGCACGAGGCGCTCAAGTTCAAGAGCCGGCTCGACTTCGCCGGCTTCGGGTTCGGCGCCGGCATCAAAGTCTCCCGCCTTCACTTCGACTACGCCTTCAGCTCCTGGTCCTCCTTCGGCGGCCTCCACCAGCTGACGCTCCGCACGACGGTCTGATGGGTTTAAGGTTCGTGATTTAAGGACATCCCTTAAACATGTCATCCCTTGAACTTCGAACCTTGAACCTTATACCGCGCCCGGCATATCCGGGCGCCGTCACAGCGTTGTTACCCAACCCGCTGAAATTAAGTTGGAGGTATCGGGTAATCTGGTAAGGGACTTGCGCATATAGCAGGGTAGGCAGTCGATCACGCTGTCTTTCTCCTCTCGCTTTATCCCGTACCGAATATGAACGATCCCGCGAAGATACGTGTGCTCATCGAGCGCGCCCGTGAACGCCCGCGCTCCGCCAGTTCCGATCTCCCGGCGTTTTTGAAGCGCGTCCCCCCGGTGGCCGGCAAACACTCGCCACATCCCCCTGCCTCGCCCCTCCGCGTCGCCGCCGGCCTGGAACCTTACACACCACCGCTCGACCGCGCTCGCGCCGCCCATTTGCTGCGCCGGACGGGCTTCGGTGCTTCGCCGGCGCAGATCCAGGCGCTCGTTGGGAAAACCGCCGCGGAAGCCGTGCACGAGATCGTTGCCCGCGCCCTGGACCGCGACGCCACGCCGTTCCCCGGGCCACCTGTATGGGTCGATGAGCCACTCCCCGACTTCAGCGGTCCCCAGGAGGTGATCGATGCGTTTATCGAGGCCAACATCGCATGGGTCGGCGAACTCATCAACGGGTGGATGGGGCTCTTCCGGCCGGTCGGCTTCCGCGAGCGAATGGTGCTCTTCTGGCACAACCACTTCGTGACGCAGGTGGACGACTACTTTCTCGCGACTCAGGCCTATCGCTACCTGGCCATGCTGCGCGAACACGCGTTTGGCGATTTTAAGGCGTTTGTCCGCGCCGCCGGCAACGACCTATCCATGCTCTCCTACCTGAACGGCGAAGACAACCGCGTCGGCGCCCCCAACGAGAACTACGCCCGCGAACTGCTGGAGCTGTTCACGATGGGGCAACAGGATAAAGACGGGAACGACAACTATACCCAGGAAGACATCGCCGCGATCGCCCGCGCGCTCACGGGCTGGGTGATCGACTACATCGCGAACGAGCCGGAGTTCGTACAGGTCTTCCACGATCGCGGCGAAAAGACCTTTCTCGGGCGAACGGGTAATTTTGGATATGACGAGGTCGTCGACATCGTCTTCGAGGAGCGCGCGCCGCAGATCGCGTACTTCATCTGCGCCAAACTCTATCAGGAATTCGTGTACGCCGTGCCGGATCCCGACATGGTCCAGGAGATGGCCGGCGTCTTTCTCGCCAATAACTTCGCCATCGAACCCGTTGTCTCGGCCATGCTCACCAGCGCGCACTTCTTCGATGAGGAGGTGGTCGGCGCCCAGATTTCCAGCCCGGTCGACTGGCTCGTGACCCTGTACGGCAACACCGACCTTGTGCCGGATCCGGATCGTGTGGACCTGTTTGTCCGCCTCGCCGGCTTCATCGAGCAGCAGCTTCTCAACCCGCCTAACGTCGCCGGCTGGCCGGGATATCGGACGTGGCTTACCACCACCTCGCTGCCCATTCGCTGGCTGATCTCCGACTTCCTCCTCTTCGGCGACAACGGCCAGCAACCGCTCGATCTACTGCCCCTCACCGCACAATTCCCAGAGGCGACTGATCCGCTCCACGCCTTTAAACTGCCTATCGCCTTCGCCGAGCACTTCTTGAACGTCCCGCTCGACACGCTCGACATCGGCGCCGTCGCCGATCCGTTCAGCGGGGACCTGGTCAACAATCCGATCCCGCAGGAGGTGCTCGATGCGCCGGCGTACGAACGCGACCTGGCCAAGATCTTCCTCGGCGGGGTGCCGTGGTACGAGTGGAACCTCGAAGAAGACCTCGCCCCCTGGACGCTGCTCTTCTTCGCCCGCTACCTGAGCCAGTTCCCCGAATTCCACCTCACCTGATGCCGCGCGCCGGGTACCGCCGCGATCCTTCCACGTCTTTTATCGCCTGAAGCTATGTGTGATCATCCTCATCCCACCCGCCCCGCACCCCGTTAC
>JAWXAX010000255.1 GCA_034439735.1 Rhodothermales bacterium
AGCGGAGTGACCTCCTTGAGTAGCGAGTAGCGATTCGTGATTAGCGAATAGCGATGTGGGTGTCTTGTATGACGCGGCGTGGTGTTTTTAACCCTGCCCTGTCATCACGACCAGACGCAGCGGCGGTAGCCGATGCGGAAGCGGAGCTACCTCCCTGAGCTTGGCGAATGGTGCTTCAACCTGCCAACCTGCAACCACCTAATTCATCGACTTCTGGCTCAGGATCTGGTCCAGCGTATTCAGCAGCGCGGTTTTGTGGAAGGGTTTGGGCAGGTAGGCGTCGAAGCCCTCGCGGAGGAGAAGCGCCCGGTCGCGGGGGGTGGCCATGGCGGTTACGGCCATGAACGGGACGTTCTGGTAGTGTTGGAGGGTGCGGAGTTGATGGAGGACGTCGACGCCGGAGGCGTCTTTGCCGAGGTTGATATCCAGCAAGACGGCGGTGAAATATTCCAGGTTCGCTTTTTCGATGGCCTCGGAAGCGGAGGACGCCATCTCGCACTCGAACCGGTCGCCCAGGACCAGCGCGAGGAGCCGGCGCGTGTCGTCGCTGTCGTCCACCACCAATAGGCGGGCGGTCCGGATGGGCGTCAGTTTGATCTCCTGGACTTTGATCGTGGGTGGCGGCGCCGGCGCTTCGTCATCCTGGTTGAGGAGGACGGAAAGCGCGTCGGAGAGCTGCTTGCCGCCGGCGCCGACGTACTGGGCCAGCTCGCGGTTTTCGTCGCGCAGCCGGTCGGCCAGGAGGTCGGCGAACCCGATGATGGAGGTCAGCGCGGTGCGGATTTCGTGGCGCTTCGAGAGCAGGCCGCCGAGCGGGGTCTTGAGGAGATGCTCGGGTTCGGGCGCCGGCTCGGGCCGTCGGGCCGCCTGCTGGAGGCCGCGGCGCATCTCCTCGACCTTCTTCACGAGGTCCCGGTTCAGGGCCAGGAGTTCCTTGTTCGTGTCGGTAAGGTCCTCGTTGCGCCGGGTCATGTCGCTGATCTGCCGGCGCAGGTCGTCGGCCTGGCCTATGATCGCCGCGTTTTCGGCGCGGACCTCATCGCGCGAATTCTGGAGGTCGTGGAGCATGGCGTGCAGCCGGGTTTTGAGCTGCGCGAGGTCGTTTTCCATCGACTCCAGGGCATGAGTCACGCTTTTGTTGGACTCCATATCGGTAGACTCGTTTTCCTCGATGGTCGCGTCGAAGAAGGTAACCTGCGCGCCCATCGTGGCGCCGTCATTCAGCGGCACGGGGCGGATTTGCAGGTGGACGGGGCGCGTTTCGCCGTTGATTTCGAAGGGGATGGCCTTGGATTTAAAGGTCTTGTTACGTTGGATGGCCTGTTCGAGCGCGGCCTTGAGATCCGCCCGGATGTCCGGGATGACGAGGTCGATCAAGTCCACCCGCAGGCTGTCGCCCGGCAGGTCGAGGAACCTATGGATCGGCCCGAACTGGTCCAGGATGCGCCCCTCGGCGTCGACGAGCAGCGACGGCTGGTTAGCCTGGTCCTGGATCTCGTCCTGCGAGGTCGACCGGGCTTCTTCCGGGGCTCCGGCTCTGATTTCCTTCGGGGCTTCTACGGGCATTGTGGCTTCGACCTTTACCTCGGCCGGCTCGGCGACCGTCAGGTCGGTATCGTTCAAATCGATCTCGACGCCCTCGTCGTCCTCATCCGCGGTGTCGGTCGGCAGCAACTCGATCGCCGCGCTTGGACGCGGAGGGGCGGGCTCCTGCTTGCCGGTCTCGGCTTTCCCCGGCGTCGCCGCGAACAACGGGACGGTCGATTTTTTCTGGAAGACGGACGTGGACCCACTCACCGGGATGAACCCCGGCAGTTCAAGCGCTTCGTCGGCCGGCTGGTCGAGTAGCAGGAAGCCCCCGGGGGCCAGGGCCTCGGAGAACTGGTTGACCACTTCGCTGGCTACGGCCTCGCTCAGCCTCGACAATACCTCGCTCGCGTAAATCGCGTGCAGGCCGTTGAGCGGCGGGGTGAGCATGGGGTTGTGGGAGAAGAAGTGGATGATCTTCTGGAGATCCTCCGCCACCGTATATTGCTCACCCTCGCGCCGGAAGAATCGATCGAGGTACAACGCCGGCAGGTGCGAGGCGATGCCGAGTCCGTAGATCCCCTTCCGGGCAAACGCCAGTGTCTCGGTATCGCTATCCGTGGCGATGATCTGGAGTTTCATGGACGACATCTGCTTCGCGGCGCGCTCCTGCAGGAGGATGGCGAACATCAGGGCTTCCTCGCCGCTGGCGCACTCGGGCACCCAGATCCGGCACGTCCCCTGGGTCGATGCCATCTCCATAATCCGGTGGAGGAGGGTTTCCTTCAGGCGCTGGAAAATACGGTTAGGCTTGTAGAACGAGGCGTTGCGAAACAGCAGTCGCTTGGCGAGAAAGCCGACTTCCGCCGGATAAGATTTCAGGATGCCGATGTATTGCGACAGGCTCCCCACCTGGTGGATGCGCATCCGCTGGGCAAAATGGGTCTCCAGGTACGCCGGCTTGTACACCCCGAAGTTGATCGCATACTGTTTCTCGAGGAGCGCGAACACCTGTTCGAGCAATTGCGCCTCGCGTTCGTCGCGCCAAAGGACGGGCCGCGCCGTCTCGGCCGAAGCGAGCCCCTTCAGGTAGCCGGCGAGGAGCGTGGCCATCTGCTGGGGGGAGACTACGGCGTCGACGAGCGTGCGGGCTTCGAGCGCCAGCGCGTCGTCCGGGGCGATGGGGCGGCCGGTGGCCTGGAAGATGACGCCCCCGGCGCTCCGCAATTGCTTCAGGCCAGCGAGGCCGTCGGCGAAGGCATCGTTGAAAAGGAGGGTGATCGTCTGCGTGTGCTCGCGCTCGGCGAAGGAGCGGAAGATCGCGTCGAGCGGCAGCTGCGAGGTGTCGAGCGATGCCGGCGCCACGGTCTGCAGGATGCCGTCGCGAACGACGATGTGTTTGCCCTGCGGCACCAGGTAGATGCACGCCTGGCGCAATTTCTCTTTGTTCTTGACCGCCACCGTTTCCAGTGGCGTCACGCCCAACAGGCTCTCGTCGAGCCGCTGCGTCGGGGACGAACCGCTGGAAAGCACAATAAACGGTGTTCGGCAGGAAGCCGGCAGCGCCTTGAAAAAAGCACGCAGCGCGTCGTAGCCCGATGGCGAAACGGCCACTGCGACGACGGAAGCCTGCGGCCGGACAGGCGTGAAGAGGTGATTGGCGACGAGTTCGAGCGGGGGGCGCGAGGACTTGTCGTGGGATTCCATAACGGCTATGCGACCGGATTCAATGGGCTCGGGTGCGGATGAGGGGCATCCTGTAAGTCGTTACACTACGCCGGCGTGCGGCAGCCTGCCTTCGTAATTAATAGACACCCGACGGGATACCACATGTCATCTCGACCGAAATTCCCGCGCGGCGGGAATGCAGCGGAGAGACCTCCAGAAAAATGGCGTTGTCGAAGCCCACAAAACAAAGCATGTGCCGCTTCCTGCGAAACGGCACATGGGGTAATCCAGTCTGAAAGCACCCGGAAGGCCTCAACGCACCAGCTTCTTATACCGGATTCGGTGGGGCTGGTCGGCCTCGATGCCCAGGACTTCGTGGCGGTGAGTCTCATATTGCGAGTAGTTGCCGTCGAACCACGTCACCACGCTATCCCCCTCGAAAGCCAGGATGTGCGTTGCAACCCGATCCAGGAACCAGCGATCATGCGAAATCACCACAGCGCAGCCGACGAATGCCTCGAGCGCTTCCTCCAGCGCGCGGAGGGTGTTGACGTCGAGGTCGTTCGTGGGCTCGTCCAGTAGCAACACGTTGCAGCTTTCGCGGAGCGTCTTCGCGAGGTGGACGCGGTTGCGTTCCCCGCCCGAGAGCTGACCGACGCGTTTCTGCTGGTCGCTGCCGGCGAAATTGAAGCGGCCCACGTAGGCGCGCGAGTTCATCTCCCGGTTGCCCACTTGCAGGAGCTCCATGCCGCCGGAGATCTCTTCCCAGATCGTTTTGTCGGGGTCGAGCGGCCGGTTCTGATCCACATAGCCCAGCTTTACCGTCTCCCCGATCCGGAAGGAGCCGCTGTCGGGCTTTTCCTGGCCGGTGATCATCCGGAAGAGCGTCGTCTTGCCAGCGCCGTTCGGGCCGATCACACCGATGATGCCGCCCGGAGGCAGGGCGAAGTTGAGGTTCTCGAAGAGCAATCGATCCCCATATCCCTTCGCCACGTTGGTGGCTTCGATGACCAGGTTGCCGAGGCGCGGTCCGGGTGGAATCGGGATTTCGATATCCTCGTTGCGTTTCTCCTGCTGGTCGGCCACCATCTTCTCGTACGAGGAGATACGGGCCTTGCTCTTCGCGTGGCGCCCTTTGGGAGACGTCCGAATCCACTCCAGCTCTCGGGCGAGTGTTTTCTGCAGCTTCGAAGCTTGCTTTTCCTCGAGCGCGAGGCGTTTGCCCTTCAGCTCCAGCCAGGTCGAATAGTTGCCCTCGAACGGGATGCCGCTACCGCGGTCGAGCTCCAGGATCCAGCCGGCTACGTTGTCCAGAAAGTACCTATCGTGGGTGACGGCGATGACCGTGCCGGGATACCGGGCCAGGTGCTGTTCGAGCCAGGAGATCGACTCGGCGTCCAGATGGTTGGTCGGCTCGTCGAGCAGGAGCACGTCCGGCTCCTGAAGCAGCAGCCGGCAGAGCGCCACGCGCCGGCGTTCGCCGCCGGAGAGCACTTTGACGGACGATTCCGGCGGGGGACAACGGAGGGCGTCCATCGCCATCTCGAGTTTGCTCTGGATGTCCCACCCGTTCAGATGGTCGATCTTGTCCTGCAACTTCGCCTGCTCGTCCATGAGCTTGTCAAAGTCGGCATCCGGCTCGGAGAATTTAGCGCTCACCTCCTCGTACGCCTTCAACAGGCCGACGACATGCCGCGCGCCCTCCTCGACGATCTCGCGGACCGTGCGATCGGGATCCAGCTCGGGCTCCTGGGACAGGTAGCCGAAGGTGGTGCCTTTTTTGACCTCGATCGTGCCGAGGTAGTCTGTGTCAAGCCCCGCGATGATCTTGAGCAGGGTGCTCTTCCCGGAGCCGTTCAACCCCAATACGCCGATCTTGGCGCCGTAGTAGAACGAGAGGTTGATGTTCTTCAGAACTTGCTTGCTGGGTTTATGGATCTTGCCCACGCCCAACATGGAGAAAATAATCTTGGTATCGCTCAAGGGTAATAGGTTTCAGGTTGGCAAGTTGCAGGTTCCAGGTTGTCGCTGGGGACTGGCCCAAGAGCCATTGGTCTGGAAGGATCTGATGGTTGAGTGTCAGGCGAGAATTGTCCTGAGCCGGCCCTCATACGCACATGACGCATTTGGGTGCCCTGGAGACGTTGAACGTTCGGGCATGGAGCGTTAGCACGTTGACGGGCCTGGTGTTATAGACGTGATAACGTGCAACGTATCAACGTTCAATCGGTACCTCACAGCCTCGTATTCACCACATTGTTATAGATGGACCCGAACGTGTAACTCAGGCCGACGGAACTGGTGAAGCCGTAGGTGGTGGCGAGTTGCCGGCGCTGGAGGAGCAGGTCCTCGAGATTGGTATCGCCCTTGGGCAGGTAGAGCTGGTCGTGGATGAATTCGAGCCCGCTGGAGAGGCGGACGGAGAGCCCGCGGGTGAGGCGAACGGAGACGTTGCCCGATACCTCGATCCGGTTTTTGGAGGGGTCGTGCATGTACTGAGAGCCCAGGATCCGCGCGTTCGTCTCGCCCCAGGTCTCTTTAAGTCGCAGCCTGGCCTCGAGGGAGTGGCGGAGGAGCGATTCTACGTCCTTATCGAAGATCGTCGGCTCGGCGTAGTCCTGGTAGATGTAGGACAACCGGTACGCGAAGGTGAACTCGCGGCGGGTGGACTCGTCGTACGGGTAGATGTTGTACTCCAACGCCGGCCCCGTCGAGACGCCCAGGTCGGTGTTGTTAAACGTCGAGGTGCTCGCCGATCCCGAAACACCCAACGACCAGTGATCGGTCAGGCTGCGCACGAACGAGGCCCATGCACCCGAACGCAAGGAGTTGCTTTCAATCGTGTCGCCATCATCCTTGAAACGCCTCAGGTCGCGGTTGTCATACACCTGCATCTGGATGCTCATCTCCTCGGTCACGCGGTCCGCCGAGACGGATGAGCTGTACTGGAAGATGTCCCGCGAAGCCTCGCTGCTAACGTAGCCGTTCCCGTTAATCCTGAACACCCAGAAATTCCACGGGTCGTCGACGGGCTGCGCCTCGATGGCCTCGGAATCGTCGAAGTCGATCTGGATTCGGGCCCCAAGGGGCGTCCGCGCCATGTAGGGCATCAGACCGAGCATGATCTGGTGGGAGAGGCCGCGGCGGATCTCCTCGGAGGTGTCGTTCTGGATGGTGTTGTACAGCAGGGTCTGCTGGAGATCGGCGAAACGCCCCCGCCCGATGTAGTTGATTGTGTAGGCCTGGCCGCCGCTGCCCGTACGCAGATTGGTGATCAGCACATGCACATCCGCCGCCTCTTTGTCGCGCACATGGTTCACGAACTGGATCGACTGCCGGAGGTACATCTGGTCACACGCGTCGCAGTCGAAGAAAATGGCGGGAATGGCTTTATTGCAGGGGTCGGGGTCGCCGGCCGGGCAGTCGTCGGGCGTCGTACGGTCTAACGTGAGGGCATCGTATCGGTTAAAAGCGACTTGCGGAGCGTATGCGAGGGCCGGATTGTCGGATATCGTGGCCGAAAGCGCGATCAACGCGAAGAGAATCACCGTTTTTTCCATCGTCATCAATTCCTTGCGGGCAAACGGGTTAGGGGTGACGGGCGAAGTGCAACATAAATCATTTTGCCTGTACCGGCTCCCTCTCCCGCAAAAAAATTACGCGATTTTAACAAATCCAGATCGCCGCCTCACGCCGTCGCTTTTTTCACCCGCCAGCTCCGCTTCTTGAGCATGTCCAGCAGCACCGCCACCAGGATCACCATGCCCAACACCACCTTCTGGGTGTAGCTCTCGACACCGGTGAGGTTCATCCCGTTCTGGATCACGGCAATGATGAGGGCGCCGACGAGGGTCCCCATGATCCGGCCCTCCCCGCCGGCCAGGCTGGTGCCGCCCACCACGACGGCGGCGATGACGTACAGTTCATACAACAACCCGTACGTCGGCGCCCCGCTTTTGAGCTGCGAGGCCTGGACGATCCCGCCAAGGCCGGCAAGCATCCCGCCCACCGTATAGACGAAAAGTAACACGCTGTTCACCCGGATGCCGGACAGCCGCGCCGCCTCGGGGTTGCCGCCGACGGCGTAAATGTACCGCCCGAGCGTCGTCCGGGTCATCAGGATGTGCGCCAGCAGATAAATCACGGCCATCAGGATGACGGCGTTGGGGATGGAGAACAGATCGGCGCCGCGGCCCAGCCATACGTACGAATCCGGCACTTCGTAAATCGATTCGCCCCGGCTGATGATGTACGCGAACCCGCTCGCCACGAGCATCACGGCCAGCGTCGTGATAAACGGCGGCACCTTGAATTGCGTGATCGTCATGCCCGACACAAAGCCCACCATGCCGCACATCAGGATGGCTGACACGGAGGCGAACAGCATCACGCCCAGCGATGCGTCTGCGCCGCCCATCGCGCGGATGATCCAGGCCGCCACGACGGCCGAGAGCGCGATCAGGCTACCGACGGAGAGGTCGATGCCGGCCGTGATGATCACCATCGTCATCCCCACCGCCAGGATGGCGATGACGACGATCTGGTTGGCCACGTTGCGCAGGTTGTTCGCGAGCAAAAACGTGGGCCAGCGGTAGCTGCGCGGGGCCGTGATCTTCGCGCCGGCGAGCGGCGGGATGCGCGAGGTGATATTGCCCACGATCGTAGCATAATCCTGCGGGGTCCCGATCGCCGCCACGGCGACGCCTGTCGCCGCCAGGGCCTCCAATCCTTCCCGAATCTCTGTCGGCTCGCCGCGGACGACGCCGGTAACCGGCACGCCGGCGTCGCGCAACATCGCCCCGAGGGCGTCGGCGAATTGTTGATGCTCGGCGTTCGCTTTGGTCACCAGAACCACCGCGCCCTCGCCGGCGGCCTCCCGCAGGTCATCCGCGATCGCCGCCGCCGCATCCGCCCCACGCGGGTTCTGCTCCGCCATCGTCATAAACGCATAAAACAGGCACAGCGCTAGCAGCACGAGGACCATGCCGTAGCGGGAGAGAAGGGCGGAGAGGTTGGGCATACACGCGGTGAAACGTTTTATCGTTGAACGTTTAAGGAACTGTTGGGACTACCACAACCCAAGGCTGAGTCATCCCCGCGAAAGCGGGGATCCAGCCATAAGATTGGCATTTTTCTGGGTCCCCGCCTTCGCGGGGATGACTTGCTCCTTATGCATTATGCAAATCTTGACAGTTTCTAAAGGTCCAGCGATGGGGCGATTGGCAATAGGTACAAGCATGTTGTGGCGCAAATTCTTGACTCCTGAGAACGTTCAACGAAATAACGTTCAACGTTTTTATGCCACCGCCAGCGCCATCACCTCCTCCTGCGTGGCGCGGCGGACGTCGGCGATTTCGCCGTTGATGCGGCCCTGGTGCATCACGAGCACCCGGTCGCTCATCCCGAGCACTTCGGGCAGTTCGGAGGAGATCATGAGGATCGCCTTGCCGGCCCGGGCGAGTTCGTTCATCAGGAGGTAGATCTCGTACTTGGCGCCTACGTCGATGCCGCGGGTGGGCTCGTCGAAGATGATCACGTCCGAGTTCGACTCCAGCCAGCGCGCCAGCAGCACCTTCTGCTGGTTGCCGCCGGAGAGGTTGCGGACGAGCTGGTCCTGGTGGGAGAGTTTGATGTTGATGCTACCGATATATTCGGCGAAGCGGGCGCGCTCCTCCTTGCCGGCGATGAAGCCGCGCCGCGACCAGTGCCCGAGGTTCGGCAGCGCGAAGTTCTCGCGCGAGGACAGCCCCAGCACGAGGCCCTGCGCCTTCCGGTCCTCGGTGAGCAGGCAGATGCCCTGGCGGATGGCGTCCTGCGGCGAACGGATGCGCAGCGGCCGGCCGTCGAGCACGATCTCGCCCTTCGCCGCCCGGTCCGCCCCGAAAATCAGTCGCGCGAGTTCCGTCCGCCCGGCGCCGACCAGTCCCGTCAGCCCGACGATTTCGCCGCGGCGGACAACAAACGACACGCCGGGCTCGTTTAGCGTCCGCGCCAGGCCGCGCACCTCCAGTCGCACGTCGCCCACGGGGTGGCTCACCTTGGGAAACTCGTTGTCGATCGAGCGGCCCACCATCATCTCGATCAGGGCCTCGCGATTCACATCCGCCACAGGGCGGGTGTCGATGTAGGCTCCATCGCGTAGCACCGTCACGCGGTCGGCAATCGCAAAGATCTCGTTGAGCCGGTGGCTGATGTAGATGATCCCGATGCCCTGCGCCTGGAGGTCCCGGATGATGGCGAAGAGGGTGTCGACTTCCTGGTTGGTGAGCGCGGCGCTCGGCTCGTCCATCACCAGGATCCGGGCCCCCAGCGAAAGCGCTTTTGCGATTTCGACGAGCTGCTGCTGCGCGACGCTCAGTGTGGCGCAGACGGCGGACGGGTCGATGTGAATCCGCATCCGGGCGAACAGCGCCTCGGTGGTTTGCCGCTCCTCCTTAGGGGAGAAGAACCCGAAGCGGGCTTTTTCGTGGCCGAGGAGGATGTTTTCCTGGACGGTGAGGCCTGGGATCAGGTTAAATTCCTGGTAGATGACCGCGATGCCGGCGCGCTGTGCCTCCAGCGGGTTCGCGAATCGCCGGGCGACGCCGTCAATCGTGATCGCGCCGGCATCCGGCGCGTGTACGCCGGCGAGCACCTTGATGAGCGTGCTTTTGCCGGCGCCGTTTTCGCCGACGACGGCCAGCACCTCGCCCCGGTGGAGGTCCAGCCGGACACCCTTCAGCGCGTACACGCCCGGAAACGATTTTTCGATACCCTCCATCGCCAGGAGGGGCGCCCCTTCCGCCATGGTCATGCCTTTATTCCGCGATCCTATTATTCCGCTATTGTAGCATCAGCCTGGGCGTCGGCCTGGCGGTAGAGGGTGGCGGGGATGAGCTGCTCCGCTGGCGTGGCCTCGCCGGCCATGTAGGCGCGGATGGACGCGATGGTCATCGCGCCGATCTGGCGGGGGTGCTGGATCACGTCGGCGTAGATCTTCCCGTCGCGGATGGCCTTGCGGGCCTCGGCCGTCCCGTCAAATCCGACCACCTGGACGGTGCCGGATTTGCCGGCTTTTTCGATCGCCGCCACCGCGCCGAGCGCCGTGTCGTCGTTGATCGCGAAGATTACGTCGAGGTTCGGGTGGGCCTGGAGGATGTCCTCGGCCACCTTAAACGCCCGGTCTTTGGTGCCGCCGCCTGTAAGTTGGGCCACGACTTCGATTGTCGCGCCTGCCGTATTCGCTGCGTTGATGACCTCGTGGAAGCCTGTGGTGCGCTGGATGACCGACTCGACCTCCGGGTGGTCGATGATGGCCACCTGGCCGCTCGTCCCGAGCACCTCCATCACCGCCTCGGCCGCGAGCCGGCCGCCGGCGTAGTTGTCCGTCGCGATGTGGGTGACGATGCTCACCCCATCCGCCAGCGCCGCGATGTCCGCCGTAAAGACGGGGATGCCGGCGGCGTTCGCCTCCTGGATCGCCGTGCCGATGGCCTTTGAATCCGCCGGGCTCAGCACGATCGCGTCGACGCCCTGGACGATGAAGTTCGAGAGCTGGTCCTTCTGCTTCGCGACGTCGAACTCGGTGGAGACGACCGTCACCTTCATGCCGTATTTGGCGCCCTCTTCCTCCAGGCCGGCGGCCAGGTTCTGGAAAAACGGATGGGTCATGGTGAGGAGGGAGACGCCGACGGTCACCTCGTCCGCCGCTGGGGCGGAGGTGTCACCGCTGCCTTGCGGGCCGCAGGCGGGGAGGGTGAGGAGGAGGGCGAAAAGGAAATAGAGGCGGGTGCGCATGGTTGGCTGGGTGGTGGATGACTCAAGACATACTACTTGGGGTCATCCTGAGCCGCCGCGATGGAATCGCGGAGCGTCGAAGGACCCCCCGACCCACCGTGATTCGCGTGTCGCGCGGTCGATCCGAGAGGTCCCCCCGCCTTCGCGGGGGCAGGCTTTCGACAAGCTCAGGATGACGGTGGGTGCAAGATATTCATTTTTTCGAAAGATAACCGCATCCGCTTCGCCTTTTACCGATCCCTCGCGTGCAAACCTCGCATACGGTATATTAGAGCCGTCACGCTCCACCTCACCCAGACACGACTCGGATGAACCCGCGTTCCTTCTTCGCCGGCCTCTTCGTCGCCGCGCTCCTTGTTGTCGCCGTCCGCCCGGCACTCGCCCAGACGGTCGACGTCAGCGCCATGAGCGAGGACCAGCTCCGCGCCCACGCCACTGCCATCCACGCGCGCGTGCTCACGCTGGACACCCACGACGACATCGAGTCGAATTTCGCGACGGCCGAGGTCGACCCCGGCGTCCGCGGGCCGCGGCAGGTCGATCTCCCCAAGATGCGCGACGGCAAGCTGGATGTCGGCACCTTCATCGTCTACGTGGGCCAGACGGAGCGCACGCCGGCGAACTACGACAAGGCGAAGGCCGACGCCATGACCAAGTTCGATGCGATCCACCGCATGGCCGAGCAGATGTACCCGGCTGAAATCGAAATCGCCTACACGGCGGACGATGTCGAGCGCATCCACAAAAGCGGCAAGTTGGTGGCTGTGATCGCTATCGAAAACGGCTACGTGATCGGGCAGGACCTCTCGCTGGTCGAGAAGTACCAGCAGCTCGGCGCCCGGTACATGACGCTCACGCACAACGGGCACAACGACATCGGCGACTCCGCCAACCCCCGGGCCAACCTCGGCGACGATGGTGATGAACACAGCGGGCTTTCGGCCTTCGGCGAGGAGGTCGTGCGCGAAATGAACCGGGTGGGCATCATGGTGGACATCTCCCACACCTCCAAGAAGTCGTCCCTCCACGCCGCCCGCGTCTCCCGTGCCCCCATCATCGCCTCACACTCCAGCGTAAAAGCCCTCTGCAACGTCCCCCGCAACATGGACGACGAAACGATGCTGGCCCTCAAAGCCACCGGCGGGGTGATGAACATCGTCGCGCTCGATTCCTTCCTGAAGCAAGATTCGCCGGAAAAGACCAGGGCGATCGATGACCTCCGCGCCGAGTACGGCCTGACGGGTTTCGGGGGACTACAGGGCCTTAGCGACGAGCAGCGCGCCGGCTACCGGCAGAAGCTGGCCGCCGTCGAAAAACAGCACCCGGGGCCGACCATGCAGGACTTCGTCGACCACATCGACTACGCCGTGAAGCTGATCGGCATCGACCATGTCGGCATCAGCTCCGACTTCGACGGCGGCGGCGGCATCACCGGCTGGCTGGACGCCTCCGAGACCCCGAACGTCACCCTCGAACTCGTCCGCCGCGGCTACTCCGAAGAAGCGATCGGGAAACTGTGGAGCGGGAATCTGCTGCGGGTCTGGCGCGAGGTCGAGCGGGTGGCGGGGGAGATGTGATCCCCTCACGCATTCGCCATTTCGTCGGTGTAGCGGGCCAGGGTGCGGCGGAGGTCGTCCAGGGTAATCGGCTTGAGGATGAAGTCGTTCATGCCGGCGGCGAGGCACTCGTTGAAGGCATTCGTCCACGTCATCGCGCTGGCGGCGATCATCCAGGGCTCTTCGTAGCCGGTGATCGCGCGGATGCGGCGGGCGGTTTCGAGGCCGTCCATGCCGGGCATGGCGATATCGATCAGGATGATACAAAAGCCTTCTTTCGATACCGCCCTCAGCGCCTCCTCGCCGGAGCGGGCGATTTCGGCGCTGTAGCCGAGTATCCGCATCAAATGCCGCATGAGCTCCTGATGGAGGGGGTAGTCGTCGACGACGAGTACGCGAGGTAAGGATTCTGTAGTCATGGGGTCGTGCGCTATCGGCGGGGGGCCTGTGATACATCCACCGCAATCGGGCGTAACCCCCATCGGAGGGGGCGTCGGATCTGGATGGGTCGGCGCCGGGAGAGGAGACCTAGGGGTAGGCGCGTTCACTGATGCTTCACAAAAACGGTGCCGACTCTACGGAATTCGTCCGGCTTCCGTTTGACGCGCGCAGGCGGGCGCGGTACCTTAGCCGGCGCCGTTTCTCCATTCGTCATCCAACAACCCCTTTTACATGTCAGCAGGACAGCAGTATTACGATAAAACCCTCGCCCTCCTCCAGCAGATCGAGGCCACGCAGCCGCCGAACATCGACGCCGCGGCCGAGATCTGCGCGAACGCCATCTCAAAAGGCGGGCTCGTGTTTCTTTTTGGCGCCGGCCACTCCCGCATGATGTGCGAGGAGATCACCCCGCGCCAGGGCGGGTTCGTGGGCTTTGTCGCGTTTGTCGAACTAGCCGTTTCGAACCATGCCTCGATCGTCGGGATGAACGGACTGCGCGGTCCGCTCCACCTCGAAAAGGTCGAGGGCTATGCGGAAGAGTTGCTGAAAGGCTTTAAATTTGGTCCGAACGACGCGTTTATCTTGATCTCGACGAGCGGTATCCGGCCGTTGATTGTTGAGATGGCGATGGGCGCGAAGCAACGCGGGATGCCGGTGATCGCGATGGTGTCTCGGCCGCACTGCGAGCAGTCGAAGCCGGCACACTCCTCCGGCAAGAAGCTGATCGACCTCGCCGACGTCGTACTCGACAACCACTGCCCCCCGGGCGATTGTATCCTCGAGCTCGAAGGTCTGGAGTGGCGCACCGGCCCGACCTCCACCATTACCGGGGGGATGATCATGAACATGCTCCGCGTCGAAACCGCCGAAAAACTCCTCGCCCGCGGCGTCAAACCCGAACTCCTCCCCAGCCACCAGTTCATCGGCAACGACCCCGCCGAAGAGCAGCTGGAGCGGTTCTACGAGGGGTACCGGAAGAGCCTGGCGCACCTTTATCGCTAACGCGATAAAGGTGCGGGTTACAGGTTGTCAGGTTACAGGTTACAGGTTGTTCGTTTCTATTAACCTGCAACCAGCCCACCTGCAACCAGCCCACCTGCAACCAGCCCACCTGCAACCAGCCCA
>JAWXAX010000256.1 GCA_034439735.1 Rhodothermales bacterium
CCTCGTGTCTCCCTATCCACCGCGCTTAACGTCAGTCAGTAAAAAGCCGGCTATACATCGTAAAGACACGACACCTCGTGTCTCCCTATCCACAGCGCTTAACGTCAGTCAGTAAAAATCCGGCTAAACATCGTAAAGACACGACACCTCGTGTCTCCCGATCCACAGCGCGTAACGTCAGAACGAGTGAACGGCCTATGGCAGAAGTAACCTCGACCTATACCGGCGCGGACATTCAGGTGCTGGAGGGGTTGGAGCCCGTCCGGAAGCGGCCGGGCATGTATATAGGCGGCACAGGGAAAGCCGGCCTGCACCATCTCGTATGGGAGATCGTCGATAACGCGGTCGACGAGGCGACCAATGGCTTTGCGACGCTCATCGAAGTCACCCTGCACGACGATGGGAAAAGCGTGTCAGTGGCGGACAACGGCCGCGGCATCCCGGTGGACATCCACCCAAAAAAGAAAGTCCCCACGCTTGAAGTCATCCTGACGACCCTGCACGCCGGAGGGAAGTTCGACGGCAAAAGCTACATCACGTCAGGCGGGCTACACGGCGTGGGCTCGTCCGTCGTGAATGCGTTGTCCGAAGAACTCGTAGCCACCATCAAGCGCGACGGCCGGCAGCACACACAAACCTATCGGCGCGGCGTGCCGGTCACGAAGCTCAAGACGCTCGACGGCGTCGTCCGCGGAACCGGCACCACGATTTTCTTCCGACCGGACACGGACATCTTCGAGTCGATCGAATTCGATCCGCAGTGGATCGGCGAACAGCTCGAAATCAAAACCTACCTCAACAGCAACCTCAAGATCGTCTTCAAGGACGAGGTCAACCGTAAACGGTTCGATTTTCACCACGAAGGCGGCATCGCGGAATACCTCCAGAAGGTAGTCAAGGACGAAGGCGCGCGCGTCGTACATGCGGACGCACTTTTCATCAAGCAGGATGAACTCGTTGGGGGGCAACGCGCCGAGGTCTCGCTCCAATGGACCGAGGCGCCGAAAGAGCGGATCGACGCGTTCGTCAACGGCATCCCGACCCGCGACGGCGGAACACACGTGCAGGGCCTGAAGGACGCCGTACGCAGCGCCGTGCGCGCCTACATGGAGACGCACGATTTGCTTCCCAAAAAGCTCGAGCTCACGGCCGACGACATCCGAGAAGGAATGTTGGCGGTCATCAACCTCTTCATGGTCGAGCCCCAGTTTCAGGGGCAAACGAAAGACAAGCTCAACAACCCCGGGGCGCGGCAGCTGCTCATGAACGCCGTGCGCCTCGAGCTCGAGCAGTATCTCAACGGCCATCCCACCACGGGGGAAGCCATCGCCGCGCGCGTTATCCAGGCCGCCAAGGCCCGTCTCGCCAGCCGCGCCGCCGCCAGTAACGTGCGGAGCAAAACCAGCCTATCGCAACGCCTCACGCTGCCCGGCAAATTGGCGGATTGCTCGAGCTCGGAGGCCTCGGATAGCGAGTTGTTTATCGTCGAAGGGGACTCCGCCGGCGGCTCCGCCAAGCAGGGACGCGACCGCAAAACGCAGGCGGTGCTCCCGCTCCGCGGCAAGGTCCTCAATGCCGAACAGGCCACGCTCAGCAAAGTCATCGAAAACAAAGAGCTATCGAACATCGTCCAGGCCCTGGGCTGTGGCATCGGGGATAAGCTGGATATCGCCCGGCTCCGCTACCATAAAATCATCCTGCTGATGGACGCCGACTCCGACGGCCACCACATCGCCACGCTCCTGCTCACGTTTTTTTATCGCTACATGCGGCCGCTCATCGAGGAAGGGTACGTCTACATCGCCCAGCCGCCACTCTTCCGGCTTGAAGCCGGGAAGGAGACCTACTGGGCGCTCGATGAGGCGGACCGCGAGCGGATCACGAAGAAGATTAAAGCCGGCCGGAAAAACATCAACATCGAGATCCAGCGTTTTAAAGGTCTTGGCGAGATGATGCCCAAAACACTGCACGAAACTACCCTCGACCCCGAAAAACGCCGGCTCCTGCAGGTGACGATTCCGGACGGAGAACGCGTGGCGACCGAAAATACGATCACTGACCTGATGGGTAAGGACGCCGGCGCCCGGTACACATTTATCATGGAACACGCCGGCGAAGTCGACGAACTCGACGTTTGATACACCCCCGTAGCCCCCCTTAGTTATGCCCGATCACCCCCTCGAAACCCACCACCGCTGGGCCGACCTGCCGGCCGAAGCGCTCACGCCGTTCCTCTCGCGCAAGATGATGCACGGCGACCGCCTCATGCTGGCGCACATCGACATGAAAAAAGGAGCGGTGGTGCCCACGCACCGCCACGAGAACGAGCAGTTTAGTTACATCCTTTCCGGCGCGCTTCGGTTTTCGGTAGGCGATGAAGGTCGGGAGGTGATCGTGCGCGCCGGCGAGGTCCTGTACCTGCCCTCCAACCTGCCGCATGGCGCCGTCGCACTCGAGGACTCGCTAAGCCTCGACGTGTTCAGTCCGCCCCGGCAGGACTGGATCGACGGGACCGACGCCTACCTGCGCACGCAAAAATGAATGACTCCGGTTGGATTTTCACTTGAGGATGCGCACATTACCCGCGCCCCGATCACCGATTCCATCATCTCCATGCGTAGACGAGACTTTATCCTGCTGAACGCGACGGGTCTGGCTGCAGCCTGCCTTGCAACGCCGGCTGTCTGGGCGGCCCCTTCGGCCTATGCTCGCCCCGGATTACTCGATCTCTTCCGAGACGACGAGCAGGTGCGCCAGATCGGCCGCCGCTACATCGAACAACACCCCGCCGAGGCCCATACGGACGCGCTAGAACATCGGCTCGCCCAGACGCTTCGCGGAGCACGGAACGTCGAATCGTGCATCCGAAACGAATTCGCCCACCGCGAGACCGTCCAGCTCAACGGCTGGATCCTCGCTCGAACCGAAGCCCGCCAGTGCGCGTTGTTCGCGCTCAGTTAAACCCCTATGCACACCGACGCACGCACCCTCGAAGACGGATCCGTCATCGAGGGCGATATCTGTATCATTGGCGCCGGCGCGGCCGGAATCAGTATGGCCCTCGAATGGAAGGACACCCCGTACAAGGTGATCCTGCTGGAAGGGGGTAGTTTTCAGGTAGAACCGCGGCCTCAGGCCCTGTACGACGGCGAAAGCGTGGGGCAGACCTATTACCCGCTCCAGGCTGTCCGTCTTCGCGCTTTCGGCGGGACCACCGGGCACTGGGCCGGATGGTGCTCGCCGTTTGAGCCGCTTGATTTCAAAAAGCGCGACTGGGTGCCGGATAGCGGCTGGCCGATTGACCGCGCCGCACTCGACGCCTTTTATCCCCGTGCGCACTCGTACGTAGAGATCGGTCCTTACGCGTGGGACGCGGCGTACTGGGAGGCACAAGACCCCGACCGTCAGAGCCTCGCGTTCGACAAAAGCCGGGTATGGACCAAAATGTGGCAGTTCAGCCCGCCCACCCGATTTGGTCTCCGCTACCGCGACGACATCTTCCGGGCAGAGAACATCCACCTCTACTCAAACGCCAACGTCACCCGGATCGACACCAACGAGACCGCCGCGAATGTCGAGGGGCTCACGGTCCGCACGTTCGAAGGCAAGACGTTCTCCTTCCGGGCGAAACACTACGTCATGGCCTGCGGCGCCTGGCAGAATGCCCGGCTATTACTCGCGTCAAACGATCGCGCGCCGGCCGGACTAGGCAACCAGAACGACCTCGTGGGGCGGTATTTCATGGAGCACCTGGAGGTGATGTGTGCGAGCATGCTGCTCGTCAACGCGCCGGCGTCCATGAAGATGTATGAGATGAAGTTCTTCGAGACCAAAGCCCGGGGCGAACTGTCGCTCAGCGAAGAGGCGCAAGCGGAGAACGAGGTGCTCAACCTCACGGTCACACTCCACCCCCGAACGCTGGAGCCCAAGGATTATCCCTGGCTTATCTCCCGATACCCGAGTGACGCCCGGTTCACTGTCGACCGCCTCGACGAATTACAGGCCGAATACGAGGGGGCCCCTGGTGGTGCTCAGACTCCCGACTACCTCTCCGGCCTCCGCGAATTCCAACTCCAGGCCCGCATGGAGCAGTCGCCCAACCGCGACTCTCGCGTCTTCCTTGCCCGGGAGACGGACGAACTCGGGATGCCTCGCCTCACGCTCGACTGGCGGCTGACGGCGCTCGAAAAACACTCGCTCCGCCGCACCTTCGAAGTCATTGGCGAGGAGGCCGGCAAGGTTGGCCTGGGCCGCGTCCAGCTGCTGGACTGGCTCACCACCGACGACCCGATGTGGACACCGAACCTCGGCGGCGGATGGCACCATATGGGCACCACGCGCATGCACGACGACCCGAAGCAAGGAGTGGTCGACCCCAACGGCACCGTCCACGGCATACACAACCTGCACGTCGCCAGCTCGTCGACCTTTACGACGGCCGGCGCCTCCAATCCGACGCTCACCATCATCGCGATGACAATGCGGTTGTCGGACAGGCTGAAAGGGATGATGGGCTAAAACGATCCGCGCACTTCTTGAAAAGCACACACGTGGGGCGGAGCGCAAGCCGGTATCCGGCGTCAGATAAACATCTCATTACATGAGAGGCCCTTGATGATCGAGCAGCGTCCGAGAGGTGAGGGTTTATATCGCATGCGAAGCGGCAGGGCCGCCTTATGTCACGTGGTGCTCGAGAGTTTGAACCGAAGCTGGTAACCGTTCTTCGAGAAGGCTACACGCTTGCGGATTTTGGGCGCGATGGACTCGCCGGCCTGGTGGTCGGGATCGTCGCGCTTCCCCTGGCGATCGCGAACGCGATCGCCTCCGGGGTCCGCCCCGAGCAGGGGTTGTTCACCGCCATCGTCGCCGGCTTCCTGATATCCGCACTGGGCGGAAGCCGCGTCCAGATCGGGGGACCGACGGGCGCCTTTGTGATCATCGTCGCCGGCGTGGTTGACGAGTTCGGGTACGAGGGCCTGGCCGTGGCGACGATGATGGCCGGCGTCATGCTCGTCGTGATGGGCATCGCCCGGCTCGGCGCCGTAATCCGCTATATCCCGTATCCCGTGACGGTAGGATTCACGTCGGGCATCGCCCTTATCATCGCGCTGGGGCAGGTGCGCGACGCCCTTGGGTTACACATGGAACGGGTGCCGGCGGATTCGCTCGAAAAAATCCAGGCGTATGGGGAGCACATCGGCTCGTTCGGGATCGAGTCCGTACTCATTTGTTTGGCGACCATCGCCATCATCCAGTTCTGGCCGCTATTGACGCGGCGTATTCCCGGCCCGCTGATCGCGCTTCTCGCCACCACCCTGGCCGTCCAGCTGTTTGATCTGCCCGTGGATACCATCGGTGGACGGTTTGGCGAGGTGCCCAATGTGTTGCCAAAGCCGGCCATGCCGGCCATCGACTGGTCGATGATCGGCGAGTTGTCCTCACCCGCCATCGCCATCGCGTTGCTGGCCGGCATCGAGTCGCTCCTCAGCGCGATGGTGGCGGACGGCATGACGGGTGGCCGGCACCGCTCCAACACCGAACTGATCGCGCAGGGCATCGCGAACATCGCATCGCCGCTGTTCGGGGGGATTCCGGCTACCGGCGCCATTGCACGAACCGCCACCAACATCCGCAATGGGGGCCGCTCGCCAATCGCCGGCATCGTACACGCGGTCGTGTTGCTGGTGATCCTGCTCGCCGCAGGCCCGATGGCGGTGCTCATCCCAATGGCGACACTGGCCGGTATCCTGCTGGTGGTGGCCTACAACATGAGCGAGTGGCACAATTTCGTCCGCCTACTGAGGGGCCCGCGGAGCGATGTGCTGGTGCTGCTGGCCACGTTTCTCTTGACGGTGTTCGTGGATCTCACCGTCGCACTGGAAGTCGGGATCGTGCTCGCGGCGCTATTGCTGATGAAGCGCCTGGCGGATGTGACGTCCGTGAGCGCGATGCGGAGCGTGCTGGACTACGAAGAGGCCGGCGAGAAGGCGCCGGCGGAGCTCGACGTGCCGGCGGGAGTCGATGTGTTCGAGATCAACGGTTCGCTGTGCTTCGGAGCCGCCAGTAAGTTCACTGAGATGGCCGCTTCCATCCAGCCGTCCCGGGTGATGATTCTACGTATGCGTCACGTCCTGGCCGTGGATGCCACCGGTCTCCAGGCGGTTGAAAGCGTTTGGAATCGGATGCGCCAGCAGGGAACGCTCTTGCTCATCTCCGGCGTTCGCGCCCAACCGCTGGAAGCCATGCGCCGCATCGGCCTGCTCAAACAGATCGGGGAGGAGCACGTATTCGCCCAGTTTAACGATGCGCTCGCCCGGGCGCGCCAGGAGGTGGAGCATAGGCCTGAAGTCGAATAGGACGCTCGATGCCGTGAGATCCGGTGCCCACCGCTGGGTGCGGCTTCCTCGATTCGCTACTCGCTTCGTACCATCACGCGGACCGGCTCGGCCCAATCCCGCCACAGCCGTTCCAGCAACTCGGCGTCCGGTGGCCCGTCGCTCACCACGAACCGGTAGGCGGCCTCGTAGGGCTGCTCCGGTGTGATCGCCCATGCGCCGGCTTGCGAGGGAGACCAGCAAAAAAACGGCTCGGTCGGGTGGATCCGCATCGGCTCCGGCGCCCTGAAGTTGTCCGGATGCGCCAGCAGCCCCACGCCAGCGAGTTGCCCATCGACATACCCGCCGATATGGCTCCAGCGCGCCCGCGTCTCATGCCCGTTGCTGCGATCCATCCCCTCGGAGGTCAGGAAAAACGCATTCTCGGCCCCATCCCATTGCCGATGTCCTCGGAAGCCGAGCCCACCATAGTGGTACTCGGGCAGGATAAGCGCGGAGTCGGTGGCCGTCGTGTGGCGTAGGCGAAGCTCCACGAGCCGATACGGGGCGTCCCCGGCGTCGACCGCGAAAACACGCAGGTCCCACTGCTCGTCAATGACCGGACGCGGCGATCCGCGAGTCAGGTCGACATACCGGTGCCTGGCCTGGAGCCGGCTGAACACCGGCCCGGCCCCGACGCTGTCCAGGGAGACCGGCTCCACCCTCCCGGTTTTTAGCGCGACATTCCAGAAATCGGGTTTCTGGCCTTCGAATTCGGTGCTGGTCCAGGCGGACCAGATACCGTGGTGATGGATATGGTTCGGCGGGTAATCGTCCACCACCAGCACGCCCGAGGGGGTATATAACGGGTAGATGTACCCGCCCCGCACGTAGACGGAGTCGAACCCCGGATCGGGGAGGGCCGTGGGTCGGCTCTGGTAGGAGAGAACAGGTTGGTCGCCGTCGGCGAAGGAAACGACGCCGTCGGCTAGCGTTGCCTGAATACCGTAATCGTTAGCCGACGTTGGCCGCAAGGTATACGTGCGTGAGGTGCCGGCATCCAACGCATCGAGGATAAACCATCCCTGTCCATCCTCGATCTGCACGGGAGTGGCGCGGTCAGATTCATCGACGATTTCGAGCCCTTTCGGTAGAGGGGCGGCTGGAAGATCAAACGATACGATCGATTGCCGGCGGTCCACCTCGCCGGCCTGGACACTCAGGCGCCACTCGGGCGCGGGTGGCTGGCAGCCGAGCAGTAAGCTGCTACAGGCGAGTGCGCACAAGAGCGGGCGAAGCATATCAGGGGGTGTCTGCAAACGTGGCCGCCAGCTGCCGCACGGATTTTTCGGCATCGGCAGGGTCGGATAAAACGACGATGCGGTAGCGGAAGGTGACGGATTCGCTGGCTTTCAAGGCGAAGTTCAACGCTTCTTTCCCACCGCTAAGCGCTTTCTGCCCGAGCGGGTTGGCGGCAAACAGGCCGTAGCCGCGTGCGTGCCAGTACGTCGGATACCCGGGATTCCGAGGGTGGTCGATCAGAGCCACCGTCACCGGCTCGCCGGCCAACTCGCCGATTAACATCATCCATTCCCCCCGCGTGCCCCAGACATCGACGCCCCGCACGCCCTCGCTGCTGAGGTACTCGCCGGACACGCCGGTGTCGTCCAACACCGCCTCGGGGCGAGGCTTGCCGGCCGCGTCGGTCAGCAGGACGGGTTTCCCCTCCGGGTGTTCAAGCGCCCGGGTGACGCGGAGCGCGATCATCCCCTCCTTGTTGTCGGTGAACACAACGTCCTGGTCGAGCGCCGTGAGGGTGGTGATGCGGTCGATGACGCGCATGGAGTCGTCGCCCGAGAAGATAAACCGTGTGCGCTCTTGCAAGAGGCGCGTATTGGTAGGTGTCAACCAGTCGGCCTCTACGTCCAGCACCCCGTGCTCGTCGCCGCCAAGCGCCTGGATGATGGCGCGGTGGCGGATGGCGCCCATGCGAGGCCGGCGTTCTTCCGGCACGGCGTCCGAGTTGTTCCAGAAGTCGTACCCATTGACATCCCCATAATTGAGCCAGTGCCCGATGTGGTGCGGATGGTCCACCCGCTCGCCGGCGCGCGGCTCAAAAGGATATCCCCGCGTGATGTCTTGCCCTCCGGCCGTCCGGATGGGGTAGAGGACCGGCTTCTTGAGCGTGGCGATGCTGTCGTGGTACACGTACGCCGTGAACAGGGCGCCGTCGATCGACACGTCCACCCGTTGTTGGTCGTCCAGCACGACGATCTGCACGCCCCCGGTAGGGCGAAACGCGACAGCAGCGGCGGCCAGGCCGGCCAACACAAGCACGAGGAGACGCGTCATGACGATTCCCTGCGAGTCGATAAAACGGCAAACCCCGGGAGCGGGCCCCCGGGGTTCATCCGATCACATGGCGTTGGTCAGCTTCATCGCCACCGGATCCCAATCGACGGCCCGCTTCTCGATGTAGCTCAGGTTCGAGAGCAGGGCTGGCGCGGCGGCGCGGTAGCCGTACGCGGCATCTTCAACGACCGTACCGCCCGAACGGAGGGCGGTGAAGAAGTTGTTGAAGTGGTCGTACCGGCTGTCGTACCCCCCCGGGGCACGGTAGATCTCCTCGTTGGCCGCACGCAGATCGGGCCGCGCCGGCACGGGATACTTCTCCCGATACTCGGCCATGGACTGGTCCTGGATCGCTTGGGCGAACGTACTGATCGAGTAGCCGGGCTCCGGATTCGGCGCGAGCCGGCTCAGGGTCGTGCTGGATTCACCGATCGTGATCACCCCCTCGTTGCCGATGAAGCGGAAGGAGGTCCCGCCGCCGCCGCCGCCATCGGCGAAGTTGACCGAAAGGGCCACGGTGAACTCGGGGTGGGTGTCTGTCTTCGGGTAATCGTACAGACCCAGCATCACGTCCGGCGCATCGCGCCCGTCGAGCCAGTAGCGGAGGCCGCCAGTGGTCATCACCCGCGTCGGACCGTTGGAGCTTAGCACCAGGTGGATTCCTGAAAACAAGTGAACGAACAGGTCGCCAGGGATGCCAGTACCGTAATCGTAATAATTCCGCCAGCGGAAGAAGCGGACCGGGTCGAACGGCCGCTTGGTGGCGTGGCCCACGAAGTTGTCCCAATCGACGGTGGCTTCAGAGGCGTCGGGGGGTATCGAATACTGCCACGCCCCCTGGGCCGAGTTGCGGTTGATGCGGGCTTCGACCATGTTCAGCTGCCCGATGGCGCCGGACTGGTACAGGTCGCGCGCTTTTTCATAGGTCAGCGAGCTCACATGCTGGCTGCCGACAATCATCAGCTTGCCGGATTTTTTGACGGCCTGGAGCACCGCCGGCCCTTCCTCGATGTGCTGCACCATCGGTTTCTCGCAGTACACGGCCTTGCCGGCCTCGAGCGCGTCGATGGTGATCCGCTGGTGCCAGTGGTCCGGCGTGGCGATGATCACGGCGTCGACATCGCTTCGGCTCAGAATTTCGCGGTAGTCGCGTGTCGTGAAGATATCGTTCCCGAACGACTCCTTCGCGCGGATCAGCCGGCCGTCGTAGGCGTCGGCCGCGCCGACGAACTCGACACCTTCGACCTTGAGCGCGGTGCGGGTATCGCCGAAGCCCATCCCGCCCATACCGATCGTCGCCACACGGATACGGTCGTTCGGGCTGATTTTGGGGGCGCCGGACGGGCGGGAGAGGTCGAACGTGCGCGCGCCGGCCAGCGCCGGGCCGGCGGCTAATGCGACGGGGGTTGTAGCCGCAAGGCGAAGAAATTCGCGACGTGATGCGTGTTTGGACATGGTGTTCTCGGTTTAGGGACGAAGATTCAGGCGGAAAGCGCGTCGATCACGCCGCGCATATACGAAAAGGATTGTTTCATGCCGGGCATGGGATCGTCTGGGAAGATCTCGTATTCGAGGTTCACGTAGCCGGCGTAGTTCATGGCCATCAGCTGCTTGAAGAGGCCCACGACGGGCATCTCACCCTCGCCGACGGCGACCTGGCTGTCCCGATCCATCAGGTCGCTCAGGTCCTTGATGTGCATGTCGAGCACGCGGGGGCCGGCTTCGGCGATCGCCTCGACCACATCCACCCCTGTTCGCGTCGTGTGGCCGACATCCACGCAACAGCCGATGCGTGGGTCCATGTCTTTCACTACGGCCAGCACATCTTTCGGCCCCGGAAAGTACTGGTCTTCCGGCCCGTGATTGTGGATGGCGGCCATGATGTTGTATTCCTTGACGAACTTCTCGATACGTGGGACGACCTCGGGCTTGGGTGCGCAGACGATGAGCGGGAAGCCGCTGGCCTTCGCGTATTCGAAGACGGCGCGCACGTATTCGTCGGTGTCCTCATGGATGGTGATGGTGCCGCCGCCGACGATCTTCAGGCCGGCGCTTTCGAATTCCATCCGGCCGGCCTTGATTTCTGCCGGCGTACCCTCCTGTTCGAGGTGAAAGGATTTGATGTTGATATTCGTGATCCCCAGTTCCTTCACCATGGCGATCGCCTGGGGCCGCGTGAACTTGCGGAGCGAATAACTCGCCACCCCCAGGTTCACCCCTGCGGCGCGGCCGGGTGCGCTTCCGCGCAAGGCGGGGGATAAGGAAGGCCACGCGTAGGCGCCTGCCGCGCCGGCTGCCGCCGTTCTGAAAAAGTCTCTACGAGTGCTCATACGATCCTGGTGAAGGGTGGGAGGCGGTTATTCGCCAGATAAGGTTCGAATCTTGATGTTACGGTACCACACGTCGTCATTGTGATCCTGGAGGACGATATGGCCGGCGCGTTTGTCCGCGAACCCCGCGATGGGGGCGTACTTGCTGAGGGAGAGCAGCGAATCCATCCGGGTCGATCCGAGGTCGTATTCGAGGGTTTTCTTGCCGTTTAGCCAGTGTTCCGCGTGGGCGCCGTTGAAGAGGATCCGGCCACTGTTCCACGCGCCGGCCGGGTTGAGGGCTTTGTCGGCCGGCGCAATGAGGTCGTACAATCCCGCGGCCGTCCGATTTCCATCACGCCCCATCATCGCATCGGGGTGGAGGTCGTCGTCCAACACCTGATACTCGAACCCGAGCGGGTTCGTGTCGGACATGGACTCGACCACGTTGTACTTGATGCCGCTGTTGGCGCCCGGCGCCACCTTCCAGTCGAAGGATACCTCGAAGTTCTCGTAGGTGGCAACGGTCATGATGTCGCCTCCGGCCATCGGCTGGCCGTCGGCCATGAGGGGCACTTTCCCGCTGGCGATTTTGTGGATGACGCCGTCTTCGATCGTCCAATGCTCCAGGGGCACATGGTCTTTACGGTAGCCGCGCCATCCGTCGAACGTCGACCCATCAAACAGTAGCTGCCACCCGGCATCTCGCTCAGCGTCGGTCAGGGTATTCAGGACGGGTGTCGCGGCCACGGCAGTCGTGGGCGTATCGATGTCGGTAGGCGGCGCATCCCCGCCGCATCCGGCGGATGCCGTTACTACGAACACGAAAAGGAGGGTCGCCAAGCAGGCACGGGGCATGTAAGGAGCAGCGATGGTCATTCTGGCGGAGAGCAATCGATCGTGGGACCGCGTGAGGTCGTGCGCCGGCGTGTAACGCTCGGACGGGTTGGAGACCTAAAAAATACACGCTGACTCCGGAGGAGTCAAATCGAACGCGTGGCTATTCGATATCGATGACCCCGAGCTTCACAACATTACCTGTCAGGACATAAAAAAACAGCCCGATGCGAACATCGGACTGTTTCAGGCAGCGCTCAATCCTACCCATTTATCGAAGTACAGCCCCTTTTCGACAAACCGGCAAGAACTACAGAGTACGCAGCCTGTTCTCTGGATATCGTCAGGTTCATGACAACCTTTAATTCACGCTGCGCGGCTCAACCCGATGATCACACTCCGGCTCGTGTTGCGTGACACCCACCTGGAGATCATGGATCGTTACCTGACGCAGGGCGCTCGAAGCATTCCCCGGCTGGTCGCTTTCGACCCTGAGGGTAACGCGTGTTTCGGATGGGGGCCGGCGCCGGCC
>JAWXAX010000257.1 GCA_034439735.1 Rhodothermales bacterium
CACAATTCCCACACGCTCGCTTTCGAATCGTTATCTTGCGGCCCTCGTTCACCGTAGATCTTCGATATGCCCGAATACGACATCATCATTGCCGGCGCCGGTCTCGCGGGCGTTACGGCGGCTTTTACCCTTTCGCGCACGCAGCGTGTATTGCTTCTCGACGCCGAGGCGCCGGGGGCAGGCGCTTCGGGCATGGCGGCGGGGATGGTAAACCCGATCAGCGGATTACGGGCGAAGCCCGCCTGGCGCATGGAGGAGGCGATCGAGGCGCTGGACCGAATGGTGGCCGCGGCTGGCGCTGAGGCCCATTACGACCGCCGCGGCGTACTCCGGCCGGCAAAAGACGAAGAACAGGCCGGGTTTTTCAAAGAAAGCGCCGAGCGGTACCCGAGCGAAACCGCGTGGATCGAGCCCGGAGCCATCCGCGAGGCGCACCCGCTCGTCGCCGCCCCCCACGGCGCGCTGCGCGTCCACCCGGGCGGCGTCATCCGCGTCGGAAAGCTCATCACATCGCTCGTGGAAAAGGCAAAGGAGCAGGGTCTCACGGTTGCGACCCGCACGCGTCTCGTCGGTTGGCGGCAGGCGTATGGGAGTGTCACCGTAGAGGTGGCGAACACAGCGGACGGCATCCGGTCCGAGCTGAAGGCGCGCCGGCTGCTGCTGACGCTCGGCGCCGGCGTCGCGGGATTTGATGTCCTCGGGGCACTGGATCTCCACCCGATCAAGGGGCAGCTCATCCGGATCAGCCGGCCGGCCGGAGCACCGCCCAACCTCTTGTCGCTCGCCGGCAACGGCTACCTCATCGATGAGGGCGATGCGCTGCTGGCTGGCAGCTCGTACGAACACAGCTACGCGGACCTCGCCCCGTCGCCGGCCGTGTCCCGGAAGCTGCTCCGCGAGGCCACCCAATTGATCCCTAGGCTGTCGCGTAGCCGGGTGGTCAGCGCCTCCGTCGGCGTGCGCATCACGGTGCCGCGGCTACGCCTCCCCATGGTGGGCCACCTGCCCGGAAGAAACGCCGTGTGGCTCATTTCCGGGCTCGGCTCGAAGGGCCTGCTCATGGCGCCAATGATCGCTGCGAATCTGGTCGATTACTTCGCGGATCCCGCCAGCATCCCCGATGAAATCCAGGTTCGGGTTAAGACTGGATGATAAAAGCGCTTCCGATCCGTTGCCGTCGAACTTTAGCCCAAAACAGGCGTTGGGAGGCCAACCAACTTAACCAGATTGGAGGCTAACGATCCCTATGGCAGACGTGTCTACCGCGCCAGTCGCGGACATTCTCGGCGAAGAAGCCGCATTTTTGCTCGACCACAAGTCGAACACTATCCCCCGCGAAACCCTGCACCTGCCGGGGCCCGACTTTATCGACCGCGTCTGGTCGGCATCCGATCGTACGCCACAGGTGCTCCGTTCCCTCCAGTCGCTGTTCGATCACGGCCGGCTCGGCGGGACGGGCTATGTGTCCATCCTCCCGGTCGACCAGGGCATCGAGCACTCCGCCGGCGCCTCGTTCGCCAAAAATCCGGCGTACTTCGATCCGGAAAACATCGTCAAGCTCGCCATCGAGGGCGGGTGTAATGCCGTCGCGTCCACCTTTGGCGTCCTCGGCGCCGTTTCGCGCAAGTACGCACACAAGATCCCCTTCATCCTCAAGATCAACCACAACGAGCTGCTGACCTACCCGAACAAGTTCGACCAGGTCATGTTCGCCCAGATCGAGGATGCATGGAACATGGGCTGCGTCGGCGTCGGCGCGACGGTCTACTTCGGGTCGGATGAATCCGCCCGCCAGCTCGTCGATGTCTCCGAGGCCTTCTCCCGCGCCCACGAACTCGGGATGACGACAATCCTCTGGTGCTACATGCGTAACAGTGCGTTCAAGGTGAACGGCGTCAACCACGAAACCAGCGCGGACCTCACCGGCCAGGCCAACCACCTGGGCGTGACGATCCAGGCGGATATCATCAAGCAGAAACAGCCCGACTGCAACGGCGGCTTCAAGGCCCTCAACACCGGCAACAGCAGCTACGGCAAGCTCGACGAGCGCATCTACTCGAAGCTCACGTCGGACCATCCGATCGACCTTACCCGCTACCAGGTGGCCAACTGCTACATGGGACGCGCCGGCCTGATCAACTCGGGCGGCGGCTCGGGCAAAAACGACCTCCAGGAGGCCGTCCGCACCGCGGTCATCAACAAACGCGCCGGCGGCATGGGCCTCATTTCGGGCCGCAAAGCGTTCCAGAAGCCGATGGAAGACGGCGTCGAACTGCTGCACGCCATCCAGGATGTGTACCTCGACAAGCAGGTCACGATCGCCTGATCGGACGTTTTATACGGATGGGTATCATCGTAGGGGCGCACGGCCGTGCGCCCCTTTTTTTTGCCGCGGGGGCGCACGACGGGGCGGGGCGCATAGCCCTGCGTCCCTACTTGCGCACACCGGGGGGATGAATTACCTTTAGTCGTCGCTATCCGCTTCCCCATCGCGTCGTCTCCCACGCTACCTGCGCCCGCCGATCTCTGTACGCCGTTCGGCCCATCTGTAATGACTCGTAGGTCGATCAGGCACGATGCCGACGCTTCCATCCGTCCGGTCCTTCCCATGTACACGACGACGGCCGCATCCTCCTTCCGCGCGTGGCTCCACCGGCTCGACGACCTTGAAATCGCCTACGTGCGTTCGGTCGTCAAAAAGGTCCACCATCGACCCCTCCTCAAAAAGGCGGCCGCCCTGCTCTGCCGGCTCGGCAACGGCTGGCTCTACTTGATCCTCGTGTCCGGCGCCCTGGCGGTAAAAGGGCGTGAAGCAGACGGCATGTTAGTCTGGGCCGCTCTGGCTATTCTGCTGGCGTTCCCCGTCTATTACTTCGTCAAACGGGTCTGTGCCCGAGCGCGGCCCCTGCACCGGGACCCGAGCCTGGATACCGGGCTGCCCACGCTCGACTTGTACTCCTTTCCCAGCGGGCACGCCATGGCGGCCGCCGCCGTCGGCCTCCCGTATGGGCTCTCGCTCCCCCATGCCTTTCTCCCCTTCCTCATCGGCTGGCTGCTCATCGCATGGTCTCGCCTGGCCTCCGGCCACCACTACCCGTCCGACGTGATCGCCGGCGCCCTGATTGGTATCGTGACCACACTGACGGCCATGACGTTTTTTCCCTGATCCTCACCACATTCCATCCAGCTTCGCATCGTTATGTCCGACTATTCCGTTGATGTAAACGTGCCGCACCCGGTGACATCCCGCGTGGAAGTAGGCAACAAAGACGGCCAACCGTTCACCTCAGCATCTACTGTAGAGGTGTTTAACAGGGATGGGCTGCCGTATAAGACGGACAGCACGATTCGGGTGCCGGACCCGATCAAAACCGAAAGCACGATTTCGATCCCCGAGCCGATCAAAACCGAAAGCACGATTTCGATCCCCGAGCCGATCAAAACCGAAAGCACGGCGGAGATCGACGTGAAGCCGGTCGCCCTGGATCAGTGCCTGCGCATCCGGCTGGATCCGGTGCCAACCACCTGCATCCATCAACCCTACCAGCAACACATCGGCTTTTCAGTCTTCGGCGTCGAGGTTTTTGGCATCGACGTACAGGGCGAAGCACGTTCCATCATTGAAGGGATGGACCGCAAGCCGCATGTGCTGCCGGCCGGCCCGCGTCCCGCTCCCGAGACATCCCGACACGACGGCCCCCGCATCCGCCTGGATCGCTGATCCAATCCACTCATCACCCCAATCCCTCACGACCTTGGACGAAACCTACCGCACCCGCCCCTGGCGCACCACCGGACGCCGCTCCTCCACCAGCCGCCCTCCTGCCGCCGACCGCTCGGACCCCTGGACGGCATCCTGGGACACGTTCGTCACCCCGGCCATGGAATCCTGGACCCGGATGTGGAACGAGGCCCTCGACGCCGCCCGCGCGCCCGAAAAGCCGGGGCATTACCCCGGTAAACAGGCCCATCACGATCCCTGTGGATGCGGGTGCCGCGAGGACGACTGCCATTGCCAGTGCTGCATCGGCAAGGCCGACCTCGTCGTCTACGCCTACCCGGGCGAACGCCGGCTCATCCCCATGGTCATCGAAAACAGCATCCGCCGCGAACGGGAAGTCACCCTCGAACTCAGCGGGTTCGACAACGCCCGAAAATGCGCCGTTACCGTGTTCGGTTCGTTGATGGGTGAAAAGACGATCACACTCGCGCCCTGCTCCGAGCATGAAGTGGTCGTCGCCATCCAGATCGGTGAAGCGAATCCGAATAGCACTACGGGGACACCCGGACGAGTCGAGGACTGCTGCGTTCAATACGCCGACCTGCGCATCACCGGATGTGACATCCGCCCCGTTCGTATCGCCGTCGCCGTACGGCCGTTCGATTGTGATCGTTACACCATCGACTGCGCCTGCGGGTGCTGCTGAACGCATGAGTAACAAAAATCAACTCCTCCCGGACTGGCTCCTCAAGGCGGCCGAACAGGCCTTCGCCCGGCAATCCGACGCCCTCCGCGACGCCGCCAACCGGTGGCAGCGCGGGATAAAAGACAGCTGGCAAGGCAACGTGCCGGCCGACGCCGCGGAATGGGCTCGAGCCGCGGCGTCTTCCATCGAGACGGTCAGCGCCCGAACCCTGGATTTCGCCCGCGCCTGGTGGGCTCTCAACCAGGACTACTACCGCGACCTGAGCGCCCTCGGCACCGACTTCACGCGCCGCTCGATGGACGAGTGGCAACGTGCCGGCTCGGAGCCTCGCGCCGGCCGACGCCGCACGCACGACTACACCTACCACCCTCCGCCGGCCGATGCATCCACCCGCCAGATCCCCATCACCCTGACGGGGCCCGTCGGGGGGGGCGCCTCTCAGACGTTTGTGCTCGAAAACACCCAGGACGGCTTCTTCTCGATCGGTTTCGGGATCTCCGAAGCCTGTGACGCCGCCGGCGGACCCGACTTCACGCTACCGCTCACGATCGAACCCGCCCGGTTCGATCTCGCCCCGGGCGACGAACGCGCCGTCACACTCCGCCTTACCCTGCCGGCCGACCGCTTCATCGCCGGCCGCCGCTACTCGGCCACCGTCCGCGTCGACGGCTACCCCGGTCTCTCGTTGGCCCTCCAGATCCAACCCACCGCCCCTGCCGACGACCAGCCGGTGAAGCCGAGCCCCAGAAAAGAGCCGCCAGTACAACCCAAGAAACAGGCAGAACCCAAAAAACAGGCAGAACCCAAGAAACAGGCAGAACCCAAAAAACAGGCAGAACCCAAGGAACAGGCAGAACCCAAGAAACAGGCACTATCCCAAAAACCGGCGAAACCGAAGCCTTCCGACACCAAAAAAACGACGTCCCCGCGGACCAGCCCACGGAAACCCCGCACCAACGGATAACGCGGTCCCATGAAGCAGTACCCCTATGCCTTCCACATCGCGCTGGACGGAAACGGTATCAATGGCCTCGAAGGCATGGCCGGCGTTTGTAATTTCCGGTACGACCCGGTCGACCACGCCTGCGCCTTCAAAATCACGTACTTCGACGGCCTCGCCGGCGGCCATGCCGTCAGCGTCAACCCGGAGAAGACGCTCGGATACCTCGGCACCACCGGCCAGCACCTGATGTTCTACGATCCGGTTACGCTCGATGAATTGGATCGCACCTCCACCCTCGCCTACGAATCGCCCGACACCAGCCTCCGCGGCAGCACCCACATTTGCTGGCTGGATAACCACACGTTCATCACGGCGATCGGGGACTTTTTCTACCGGTTCGATGTCAACCGCCTCGCCGCCGGCGAACGCCTCGGCCCGCATAAAACGATGATCCCCCACAGCATGAAGATCTCGGCCTCGGGCCGGTACCTCTGTTACGGGGCGATGGACAACCCGGCTCTTGGCGCACAGGGCGAGGCCAAAAGCGTGGGCGTGCTGGACCTGGAGACCGGCGAGACGACCATCATCCCCCTGCCGGCCACGTGCTGGCACATCGTAGGCCATCCCCGGAAAGACCTGTTTTACGCCGTCTCCTTTCGGGTGCTACCCCAGGACCACGTCGACTACCACGAGTGGGCCATCGCCTTCTTTAAGGAGTACGCGTTCGAGATCGACGCCGGCACAAAACGGGTCGTCCGACACTGGGCCTGCGGCCGCGAAATCCCGTCTCACATCAACTCGGACGTCACGATCTCGGACACCGAGCTCATCTTCTGCAACGGAGGCAGCGGCACGATCGTGTTCATCGATCTGGAGAGCTTCTCCAAATTCCGCCTCATTGACGAGCGGCCGGATCTCGCCACCCGGATGAACCACAAGCGCTCGATGGCGACCCAGGTCTACGACTCGATGATCCGCGGCAGCGTCTTCACCGGCGCGCACCACCTGCTTGGCGCCCTGCGCGTCAGCCGGTTTACGTTCCTGGACTCCGTCCACGCCTGCCAGCTCTCGAAGGACCAGACGCTGCTCTTCACGGCTAACCGCGGCCTGAATCACATCACGGTGTACGATTACCCGTCGCTCACCCTGCGTTTCCGGACGCCGATGCCCGAGATTCAGGAGTACGTCCCCCACGTATCCCGTTACGCCGACCCCCGGCTGGGCTTCCACCATAGCTACCTGGTGAGTCCGTGATGGCGGCTTCCCAACCCATCCGTGCCTGTGTCTGTCTGGGCGGCGCCAACGACCTCGCCGCCCACCTCGCGCGGACGCTGGAGGACGCCGGCTTCTGGGAGATCCTGGATGGGCGGCGAGGCGAGAAAGTCGCCGCGGCGTTTCGCATCGTGATCAAACCCGACCTGGAGGTCTTCGCCACCGGCGGATCCACCGGCACGGACCCCGCGCTCGTCGAGGCGCTTATCGAGCAACTCGTCACACGCGGCTACGAAACCGTCTCGGTCGTCGACGGCCCGAGCCCGGCGGGGGTGTGGCTGGAGAATCGGGACGTCCTTGCCCTGGCCGACCTCGCCGGCTACCGCTTCGAAACCGCGTCCGGCCATCCCTACGACATCGCCGACCTCGGCGAGGACCTGGCCGACGCCGGCTTTCCCGCCGGCTCCGTCCTGGCAGGGACGCCGCTTGGAGCCGCCTGGCTCGAGGCCGACTTCCGGATCCTCGTCCCCAAACTCAAGACCGACGAGGAGGAGCGTTTCGCCCTCGGCGCCCACACCCTGCTCGGCGTCTTGCCGTTGCGCGACAAGGACCTGCACTACCGCTGCCGGCTCGACGCCGGCGACGTGGCCGTCGCCCTGCTCCAGCACACTCCGGTTCATTTTTCGATCATCGACGGCAGGGTCGCCAATCACGGCAGCCAGGGGATGCGTGCCTCGAAGCCGTTCCCGGCCGGAATGCTGATCGCGTCCTCAGACGCCCTGTTGGCCGACTGGGCCGGGGCGCTCAAAATGGGGCTCGACCCGTACGCCTCGCGCCTGAACGCCCGGGCGCTGCACACGATCGGGCTGCCGGCCTCGTACGAAATCGCCGGCGACCTCGCGCCGATGGTCGGCTGGCTGAATCCGTCCCTCCTCCTGGCCGACGCCGTGCGCGCGCGCAACAAAAACCCGACGCTCCGCCGGCACGTCGCCCCCTGGATCACCACCGTCGACACCGCCCTGTTTCCCTTTAAACAGGGATTGGATGCCCAGGTGAACGGTTACCTCGCGCCGCTCCTCGCCGAGGTGGACGAACAGCCGTTTGTGGCCGGCGCCTACCTGGCCCTCAATGGCCTCCTCGCCTCCATCGAACAAGGGCTCTATGCCTGGCGCATCACGGCCGACAAAGGCCGGCTCCGTCGGCGGGAGGTCCCGCTCGGCATCGATCTTTCTCGTTTCCAGCCGGCCGACTTCGACGCCGTCGCTCAGTATATCCTCCCTCTGGCCGACATCGCCCGACACACCCCGCCCGATGCCAACGGCCTGCGCTGGCGGTATATCGACGGGTCCGTCCTGTTCGAGTACCGCCGTATCCTCCCCATCTCGTTCGACCGTTTCGTCGATCGTGTGGACATCGCGGCGGCCGTCGAAATGATGTATGACAACATCGGCGGAGCGCGGGTGACCGTGCAGCAGGACGAGCAGGGCCGTATCGTACACCAGGCCGAGCGCAACATCTACCTGCCACAGCCCAACTGGATGGTGTTTTTTGGGGGAGAGGACATCGATGTGGGGAAGATCGAGGTCGTGCGGTATGAAGCAGATCGCCGGCGGATCTTCTGGCGCGCCGTCGAAAGCGCCAACGGGTCCGCCGCGTTCGACGACGGGCTCGTCGCGTTCTCGCGCCACGGAGACGATGTCGAGATCCTGATCGTCGCCCGCCAGAAGTTTGCCCTGCCGCTGTTCTGGCAGGCGATTAATATGGATTATCTGCCGGAGATCAAGGCCCGAATGGTATCCGACGCCTACATCGCCTTTTTTTCGCGCACGGTGGCCAACTACGAGGCCGCGTACGAGGGCCGCGACACCCGTACGGGCCACGCCCTGGCCACGAAGGACGATGAAGACGGCCGGCCGCTCGCCATCGAGCAGATCGACGAGTTGTTGGCCATGCTGATGGACTTCCTGCGGCGCTGGGCGCAACCGACGAAGGGCGGGCCGACGAAGGACGGACAGGCGACGGCGTCGACCGACGCCATGGGGTATCGCCACCTGCCCGGAAAAGCCGCGGCGGAGCATCAGCCGGCGCTGTGGCGCGAGCTGGCCGAGGCCATGCAGCGCGACATGCGGCGCATGACCGGCACGACCGACACTAGCAGCTAAAATCACCATGCGCGCACTCGTCACCGGAGCCAGCGGTTTTATCGGCAGCCATCTGGCCCGCGGCCTGCGGCAGCGAGGGTACGACGTGTGCGGGCTCGTCCGCCCCACCAGCGACCGGCGTAATCTGACCGGGGTCGATCTCGCGCTGGTCCATGGAGACGTCCGCGAGCCTGCCACCCTCGACGCGGCCCTCGATGGCCGAGACATCGTCTTCCACGCCGCGTCGCCGTACACCTTCTGGGGGATTTCGGAGGTGGATCTCTTCGAGACGACTGTCGCCGGCGCACGGAATGTGCTCCAGGCCGCCGCCCGGCAGGGCGTCCGCCGCGTCGTGCTCACCTCGTCGTCGGTCGTCGCCGGCTCCCGGCGGACGGCCCGCGTCATTGCGGACTATGAGGCGCTCGGGGTGGCCGACGAGCCGGCGTACGTGCGCGCCAAGGCCGAGCAGGAGCGCCTGGCGTTTGAACTCGGGCAGCGTTTGGGGATCGAGGTCGTCGCGGTCCGCCCCACCGTCACCGTGGGCGGCCCTGATTTCGGGTTGACGGAGAGCAACCGGATGCTGGTGCGGTACCTGACGGACCCGATGAAGGCGACCTGGATCGGGGGATGTAATATCGTGGGGATCGACGACGTGGTCGCCGGCCACCTGCTCGCGGCGGAGCGCGGCGTAGCTGGCGAATGGTACACGCTGGGATCGGAAAACCTGGAATGGCCAGCCGTGCACGGGCTGGTCTCCGAACTCGTTGGATTGCCGGGTCCGTGGATCACCAGCTGGGAGACGACCGCGGTGGCCGCGGCCGCGGCGTTTGAATTCGCGAGCCGGCTCACCGGCAAGCCGCCTCAAAGCAGCCGCGAACAGGCCCGAATGGTTGGACGGTATTACTGGTACGACGACGCCAAAGCCCGCGCGCTGGGTTATTGTGCAGTGCCGGCCCGCGAGGCCCTCGCCCGAGCGCTCGCCTGGCTTGTCGCGAGCGAACATATTCCGAATGATGTCCGTGCGAGGATGAATTTGGCTCCGGAGGTGACCCGGGGTTCGCGATAACATGTTGCATTTTGCATTTTACCCTTTGCATTAATATCCCGGGGTACGGACGCACACGTTTTGCATTGAAACCCGGGTTACGCTGCGCTAACCCGGGCTACGCGCTAACCCGGGCTACGCGCTAACCCGGGCTACGGGGTGCGTGCCCATATTTTGCCTTTTGCATTTTACCTTTTGCCTTGAAATGACCCTTTCCACCACCACCCTCCTGAAACTTCCCTGGCCCGATATCTGGCGCGCGTTGCGGGACGATCTGCCCGTCATCGCTGGCCGGCTCGACGAGGTGGCGTCGATCGAATGCCTGGAGCGACAGTCGTTGCCGGATGGCAGGCTGCGGGTCGTGAACCGGTGGACGGCCGCGCCGCAGCTGCCGGCGATGCTGATGCAGTATGCGAAGCCCGAGATGCTGAGCTGGGTGGACCGGGCCGAGTGGGACGAAGCGGCGGCACGGTGCACCTGGACGATCGAGTCGCCCTATTTCGGGGAGCACGTGGCCTGCGCCGGCAGCACCGTCTTTCAGCCGGCGATGGGCGGCCGCGGGGCCCGGATCACCTTCGCCGGCGAGATGATCATCAACGGCATGCCAAAAGGCTTCGAACAGGTCGAAGGCCTGCTCGCCCGGGGCGCCGAGTCCATCGTCACCCGGATCGTGGCGTCGAACTTCCAGAAGCTCGCGAAGGCTGCTGCGGAACACATCGAGGCCGGCGGGTGACTGGATCGCATTTGTCAGCGATTCACATTGTAATTGAGCGGCCAATCCAGGAACTTGCAACCTTCCAGGGGGATTTCCGAACGCAGAGCACATCATACGACAGCAACCGACGCGCTTACCATGGCCAAGAAAAAAGACGATACGAAGAAGTCCCCGGAGGCGAAGCCCGCCGGCCACACCGCAAACGGTAAGGCCCCTACGCCCGCGACGGCGTTCGAGGAATACACCCGCCACTACCCGGAATGGGCACGCGAATTCGCCCGCAAATACTTTACGAAGACGCTCACCCAGTTTATCCTTTATGGGAACGTGCGAGACCTCGTGCCCTTTGTCGACGACAGTGAGCAGACAAAATACGTCCCCCTCCGCGGCTTCCTGAAGGACGAACTCTTCGCCTCGCGGGACCTGATCGTGCTCTACGACCGCTCAAGCGGCATCCATTTCAACGACCCTGAGTCCCAGAAAGACTTCAACCGGGCGCTATCGGGTTACGACACGATCTTCGGAACCGAGTACATCAAAAACCTCCCGAAAGAACCCGTCCGCGTCTTTTCGGTGCTCGATAATTATTTCCGGCTCCGTCTCGCCGAAGGGAAAGGCATCGCGTGTATCATCGACTACGCCGAAACGATCATCCCGATGGCCGAGGCGTCGATGTATTCGTCGGAGGATCGCAACGCGCTGGTTTACCTCCAGAAATGGGCGCACGACCCGCTATTCCTGGAGCACGACTTCACGATCTGCCTCATCACTGAAAACCTGAACGACTTGAACCAGCAGCTCGTCCAGAGCCCGCACACGGCCGAGATCCGGATCGAGCTGCCCGACGAGGCGTCGCGCATCAACTTCGTCAACCACCGGATTGCCGGCCGGGAAGCCGAATTTAAGCAACAGTCCGCCGTGCCGGCCAAGGCCTTTGCGCAAAACACCGCCGGCCTCGGGTACATCCAGCTCCGCACCATCCTGGCCGACGTCCTCGAAAACCACACGCGGATGACGTTCGAGCGCCTGTCCGAACTCAAAAAGGAGTTCATCGAGGCCGAGGCGTTCGGGATGCTGGAGTTTGTGGAGACCGATTACACCCTCGACATGGTCGCCGGCCATGCCCACGCCAAGGAACACCTCCGCCAGGCCGCCAAAGCGCTCCGCAACGGCCGGCCGGACGTCATGCCCATGGGCTACCTCGTCAGCGGGCCCGTCGGCACCGGCAAGACGTTTATGATCACCTGCTTCGCCGGCGACATCGGGATCCCGATGGTCATGCTCAAGAACTTCCGCTCGCAGTGGCAGGGCGTCACCGAGGGTAACCTGGAGAAAATCCTCAACCTCCTCGAAGCCATGACCCCCGTCGCCGTCATGATCGACGAGGCGGATGCGATGCTCGGGGACCGCGACTCCAGCGGGGACTCCGGCGTGTCGTCGCGCGTCTTCGGGCAGATCGCCCAGTTCATGAGCAACTCGAAACACCGCGGCCGCATCATTTTCTTCCTCCTCACGGCCAGGCCGGACCTCATGCCGATCGACCTCAAGCGCCAGGGCCGCGCCGAGGAACACATCGCCCTATTCTACCCAAGCGAACGCCCCGAACGCGAGGAACTACTCAAGGTGATGATGAAGCGCACGAAGATTAAGATCCCCTTCGAGCAGATGCCCGAGGCGCTCGTCAACGGCGAACGCACCTACAGCGGCGCCGACATGGAGGCCCTGCTCACCCGCGCCAAGTTCCGCGCCGCCGCCGAGGACTCGGGCAGCGACGTCAAGCCCGAACACATCCAGGCCGCGGTCGATGACTTCATCCCGCCCACGTACCCGCTGGAAGTCGAGCTCCAGTCCCTCGCCGCCGTGCTCGAATGCACCAACCGCGCGCTCCTGCCGCCGCAGTACCACCAGATGGACCGGGAGGCGATCATCAAACGGGTGGATGTGATCAAACAGCTGCTGGGGAGGTGAACGGGCGTGCCGAATCAGACCCCTCCTAATGCGAATCATGCGAATCAGGAGTTGAACTATGTCAAACCCCCAAAAAATAATGTCATCTCGACCGAAGACGCCGGCTTGCCGGCGTGAGAGCGGAGAGACCTCCTTAAGCCGAGCACTTCGCCCATCTCGAGGAGGTCGCTCAGCTGCCGCATCGGCTGGCGCCGCTGCGTCCGATCGCGATGACAGGGCTTAATTATAAACCACCACTCGGCGCTAACTCCACGCCCCGTCACCAATCACTACCCGCTATTCATGCGAATCAGGAGTTGAATCGTGCAAAAATGGGGCAACATGTCACCACTCGGCTTTGACCGAAGGCATAGTCATCCCCCGGTCAAAGCCGGGGGCAGGCTCCCGCGCAGGCGGGAAACGAGCGAAGCGACTTACGAAGTAATCCAGCCATCAGCTTGGCATTTTTCTGGGTCCCCGCCTTCGCGGGGATGACTTGTTCCTTATGCAATACGCAAATCTCAACGGTTTCTTAAGTAGTTATGCACTCCAAAATCACGCGGAATACGCATTCCAACTCCTGATTCGCATGAATCAGGAGTTGAGGCCGTATCAAATGAATAAATCTGACAGGCATTCCCCCCTTGCCTCGTCTTCCCCAACTCGATTGGGGATCCATAGGCGGCTGATCGCATGCAGGTAGGCCTCATGGGGGCTGGACGACCATGGAGCGTGCGGCGGAAGCCAGTATGCGTCGTGTTTCAACTCCTGATTGGCATTCCTCGGATCGAGGTGGGGTCTGGTAATTGCGACCCACAAGTAGATACTTAACCTCGTTGGCCTTCAACGACTTCAAGAAGTCTCGGAATTCGATCGGCAAGCGGATCATAGGCGTAATTTATTTGCCTCATCAGTTCAATCGCGGCGAATCGTTCATCCGCGGACCTGGACAACCAGTAGGCTACATCGTTGGGCTCCTCGTGACTCCTTCCATTCCGCTCTTCTTTTTCCCTTCGCCATTCGCTATTTTCCGTTCGCTTACCTTTACCGCGGCCCCTTCCAACAGCCACACGCTCCATGAATTGCTTTCTCCGTTTGGCCGCTGCCGCGCTTCTGCTTGCGTTCAGCGCTACCGGCGCGCGCGCACAAAGTCCTGACCTCCTGCCGCCCGTCACCCGCACCTACGCCATCGTCAACGCCCGCATCGTCCAGGCGCCCGGGCGGGTCATTCCGCGGGGGACGGTGCTCGTGCGGGATGGCCTCATCACCGGTGTTGGCGCCGGGGTGAGTGTCCCGTTTGACGCCGAGGTGATCCCGGGCGACTCGCTGGTCGTCTACGCCGGCTTTATCGACGGCCTCTCCAACGCCGGCATCCCGGCCCCGAAGCCGGAGAATACCAACACCACCGCGCCGGACGTCAGCCGGTCGGACCCGCCGGACGCCGCCGCCGGCATCCAGCCAGAGCGGTTCGCTCATGCGATGATCGATCCGGAGGATTCATCCATCGCCGAGCTCCGCAACGCCGGCTTCACCGCCGCCCATATCGTCCCCTACGGCAACATGTTGCCGGGCTCGGGCGCGGTCGTCCTACTCGACGGCACCTCCGCCGGACGCATGGTCCTCGCCTCGGATGTGTCGATGTTCTTCCAGTTCGACGGCGCACGACGGGTGTACCCCGCCACGCCGATGGGCGTCATGGCGAAATTCCGCCAGCTCTACCGCGAAGCCGAGCGCCGGCAACACATGGAGACGCTCTATGCCTCCAGCGCGCGCGGCATCGCGCGGCCAGCGTACGACCCCGTCCACTACGCCTTCTTCCCGGTCATCGCTGGCGAGAAACCGGTGTTTATCTACGCCGATAACGCACTCGAAATCTACCGCGCCCTCCGCCTCCAGCAGGCCCTCGGGTTCAAGATCATGATCGGCGGCCTCTACCAGGCGTTCGACGCCCTCGACCAGCTCGCCGCCGCGAACGTCCCGCTCTTTCTCACCCTGAAACTCCCGAACGACGTTCCGGACTCGGGCAAGAAGGACAGCGTGCTCACCACCGACTCTACCCCCCACTCCGCCGGTTTCAACCCGAACTTCCGCACCACCTCGTACGGCGAAGTGGCCGCCGAGACCCAAAACCTCGCCGCCCGCCAGGCCATCTTCCGCCAGCAGTACATCCAGACGGCTGCCGACCTCCACGAAGCCGGCCTCCGGTTCGGCTTTACCACAAAAGAGGTCAAGCCCGCCGACATCCACAAAAACCTGCGCAAGATGGTGAAAGCCGGCCTCCCCGAAGACGCCGCACTCGCCGCCCTCACGACCGACACCGCCGGCCTGCTCGGGCTGTCGGACAACCTGGGGACGGTCGAGACCGGCAAAATCGCCAACCTGGTTGTGGCCAACGGACCCCTGTTCGCCGAAAAAACGGCGCTGCGGCTGGTGTTTGTGGATGGGAAGAAGTTTGAAGTCGAGGCAAAAAAGCCCGATTCCGCACGCAAGGACACCACCGCCGCCGGCGTGAACGCTATCGGTAGCTGGGAATTCGTAGCCGAGACGGCCGGCATGAGAGGCATCCTCACGTTCACCGGCTCACCCGACGCCATGGACGGCAACCTGGAAGCCGAAGGCCAAACACTCCGCCCCCTCCAGAACGTCGCGTTCACCGGCAACCAGCTTTCATTCGAGTTTTTCATCGAGGAAATGGGCGCCATCAAAGCCGCCCTCGTCATCGACGGCAACACCCTCGATGGAACCTTTACGACGGACGACGACAGCATCCTGGCGGTGACCGGCAGCCGCCGCCCGCGGAACTGACGCACCCTCCGCCAGACACCGACACGCATGAAACGCGCCCTTATTTTTCTCCTCGGCAGCCTCTTTCTTCTTGGCCACGCGATGGCACAGGAAACCGGCGACCTGCTCATCAAGAACGGAACGGTGCTGACCGTCACCAACGGCACGCTGCCGAACACGGATGTACTGATACGCGCCGGCACGATCACCCGTGTCGCCGCTGGCCTGAGTGCTCCCCGCGGTGTCCGGGTGGTGGACGCCACGGGGATGTTCGTCATGCCCGGCATCATCGACGCGCACTCGCACAACGCGCTCACTTCCATCAACGAAGGCTCGGCGCCGGTCACCTCGGAGGTGACGATGGAAGATGTCATCGACCCGTTTGATATCGGCATCTACCGTGCCCTCGCCGGCGGCGTCACCACCATTCACGCGATGCACGGATCGGCCAACGTCATCGGCGGGCAGTGCGAGACGCTCAAGCTACGCTACGGCCTCACGAATCCGGACCACCTCAAGATGGAGGGCGCACCCCGGACGATCAAGTTCGCGCTCGGCGAAAACCCGACCCGCAACCACGGCGGCTCGGGTATCCACCCCTCCACCCGCATGGGCGTCGAGATGGTCCTCCGCGAGGCCTTCGACCAGGCACAGCGCTATATCGTCGACTGGGACGCCTACGAGCGAGACCGCATCACCAACCTGCGCGCCATCCCGCCGGCGTATAACCAGCGCCTGGAAGTCATCGCCGACATCATCCGCGGCGACGTGCTCGTCCAGGCCCACTCCTACCGCGCCGACGAAATCGTCATGCTATTGAACGTACTGCGCGACAATGGCGTCAAGAAACTCAACCTCCAGCACGCCAACGAGGCCTTTAAGGTCGCGCCCGAACTGGCCGAGTTCGGCGCCACGGCGTCGGTCTTCGCCGACTGGTGGGCGTACAAGTTCGAGGTCTACTACTCCACCGCCTACAACGCCGCCATCCTTACCCGCAACGGCATCACGACGTCCATCAACTCGGACTCCGGCGAGCTCATCCGCCACCTCTACCACGAGGCGGCCAAGACGCAGCGCTACGGCGACCTGAGCGACGACGAAGCCCTGGCGCTTATCACCATCAACCCGGCCATCCAGCTGGGCATCGCGGATCGGGTGGGATCGATCGAGGTGGGAAAAGACGGCGATATCGCGCTGTTTAACGCCCACCCGCTGTCCGTCTACGCCGTGCCCCAGCTCACCATTGTCGACGGCACTGTCCGGTTCGATATCGAGAACGACCCGGATGACATGCGCCTCACGATCGACCCCGACGAGCCGCTCGAACAGACGATCCTGATGGATCGGCGCGACCACGACGTCCACGCGGGGGATGAGATCGTGGATCTGTACGACTTCTTCTCCGGCGATAATGATTAACCGACGCAGCTTTAACGACGCAGCTTTAACGACGCAGCTTTAACGACGCAGCTTTAACGACGCAGTCCCAGACCGCCACATGAAATCGACGTTTTTCCTGGCCGCCTCCCTCCTCGCCGCTGCCCTGGCGCCGGCCAGACGGCGTACCCGGGCATGATCGACTCCGGCACCCGGCTGGGCCTGGTGGAAGTGGGCTCGGACCAGCGCACGATCGACCACGACGAG
>JAWXAX010000258.1 GCA_034439735.1 Rhodothermales bacterium
CCCGACCTACGGGGTTGGGGGACGGGCGTGGGGGGGCGGCTACGTCTGCAACACCCCCGGATTAAACGGCGGAATCACCGCGTTGTGGTCGGCCATGTCGATGCCGCGGCTGAGCCACTGGCGGGTGGTGGCGGGGTCGATCACTTCGTCCACCCAGAGACGTGCGGCGGCGTAGTAGGGTGTCATCTGTTCGCGGTATATTTCTTCGATCTCCTCCAGCATCACGGCCTGTTCCTCTAGCGTCAGCTTCTTGCCCTCCCGTTCGAGCTTCGATACCTGGATCTGAAGGAGCGTCTTGGCCGCCTGCTTCCCTCCCATGACGGCGATCTTGGCGGTGGGCCAGGCGCAGATGAGGCGCGGGTCGTACGCGCGGCCGCACATGGCGTAGTTGCCCGCGCCGTACGAGTTGCCCACGATCACCGTGAACTTCGGGACGACGGTGTTGGCGACGGCGCTCACCATCTTCGCCCCATCTTTGATGATGCCCCCGTGTTCGGCGCGGGTGCCTACCATGAAGCCAGTCACGTCCTGGAAAAACACGATCGGGACGCGTTTCTGGTTGCAGTTCATGATGAACCGCGCCGCCTTGTCGGCCGCGTCGGAGTAGATGACGCCGCCGACCTGCATCTCCCCTTCGCTGTTTTTCACCACCATCCGCTGGTTGGCCACGATCCCGACGCTCCATCCGTCGATGCGGGCATAGCCGGTCAGGATCGTCCGACCGTAGGTTTCCTTATAGGGCGTCCAGGAGTCTTTGTCGACGATCCTGGCGAGGACTTCGAGCATGTCGTACGGCTGATTCGAGGCCTCGGGAATGATGCCGTAGATCTCCTCGGCGGGGTACGCCGGCTCCGCCGGCGTGTCGCGCAGGAAGCCGGCGCGCGGCTTCAGGTTCATGTGAGCCACGAGCTGGCGGATGGTGCTCAGGCACGTCGCGTCGTCGGGCACCCGGTAGTCGGTCACCCCTGAAATTTCCGCGGTCGTCCGGGCGCCGCCGAGGGTTTCCGCGTCCACCACCTCCCCGATGGCGGCGTTGACGAGGAACGGGCCGGCGAGGAACACGGAGCCCGTGCCATCGACAATCAGGGCCTCGTCGCTCATGATGGGCAGGTAGGCGCCGCCGGCGACGCAGCTCCCCATGATGGCGGCTATCTGCGGGATGCCGCGGCTGGAGAGGATGGCGTTGTTGCGGAAGATGCGGCCAAAATGGTCCTTGTCGGGGAATATTTCGTCCTGCATGGGCAGGTAGACGCCGGCGGAGTCGACCAGGTAGACGATCGGGACGTGGTTTTCGAGGGCAATTTCCTGGGCGCGGAGGTTCTTCTTGGCCGTGATCGGAAACCAGGCGCCGGCCTTTACGGTCGCGTCGTTTGCCACGACGAGGCACAACTTGCCGCTGATCTTCCCCAGCCCCATCACCGTACCGCCCGAAGGGCATCCACCTTCGTCCGCATACATGCCGTAGCCGGCAAAAAGGCCCAGCTCCGTGAAGTCGTTCTCGTCGTCCAGCAGCGCCGCGATGCGTTCGCGGGCCGTCATCTTGCCCCGCTCGTGCTCGCGCGCGATGCGCTGGGCGCCGCCGCCGGGCTTAACCTCATCGGCCCGCTCGAATAACTCGGCGAGGAGCACCTCATAACGGGTCCGGCGGTCCTGAAACGGCTTGGACGTGACCGGGGCCAGCTTGCCTAGGGGAAAGGTGGACATAGGAATGGAGTTGAGAAAGGAGCGGCTTGTACGCCGATAGATCCAACCCGTTCGCAAAAAAAAAGCCGGCCTTATCGGGCCGACTGCATGGCGATAAAAAACCCTCGTCCACAGCCGGAGTTACATCCCTCCAGCCGTGTACCTCCTCCTAGACCACCCAATCCTTACTCGACCCGGTTCGCCTCTAAAACATGGCGCTCATCTTCTGGCGCACCTCCATCGGCGACTCCCCCGTCTTCTCGCTGATCAGATCCACCATCTTCCGGAGATTGCCCCGCGCCCGCTTCAGTTCCGTGTCGTCGAACTCCGTGTTCTTCCAGATCAACTCGATCTGCTTCTTGACGAAGTTCCAGTTGTCGTTCATGGTACCGGTCGCCATATGCGTTCCCCGTTGACGGTTTGGTCATCGAATCGTGCACTTTTTAAAACCGGACCCGGACAACCGTTGTTTCAAAACAATGTGTCGAGCGTGTTAAGAATATGGGGAGAATGGGGATGGTTGCAGGTTGACAAGTTGCAAGTTGACATGTTGTAACCTGCCAACCTGTAACCTGTAACCTGCCAACCTGTAACCTGCCAACCCGCCCCCAACTCACGCCGCGCCTTGCGTGTACAGGTGGCGCATCAGTTTCCGCTTGGCGACGGGCAGCAGCGTTTGTTCGAAGGGGAGGTCGAGCTCGACGGTGCAAAAAAACGTCGCGGGATTCGGCAGGCTTCGGTTTTCCTCCATGAGTTCGAGCTTGATGGCGTGGGGAGAGTGATAGACCGAGCGGTGCGGAATGGTTTTGATGAGGTTCGTTTTGAGGCTCCGATACCGCTCCTTCACGTCCGTGAACAGCGAAATCGTGTATTGGAGGATATAGAGTTCGCTGGTAAGGCGGTTGGGCACCAACAGGTAGCCTTCCTCGACATACGCCGGCACGATGCCTACCTCGCCCAGGTGGAGTTGCTCCTCCACGAACTCGAAGATGGTTTTTCCTTCCTCGATGGTTTCCTGGATGTGCGGCATCGCCCAGTCGATGAGTTCACGCACCTGCAGCAGCTGGTCCTCCTCCATCGCGGGAATGTCGTACAGCAGCTGGTTGTTGCGAAGATCGATCTCCCTGAGCCGGCGGGGCATCCCCTGCTCCACCTCGTTCATCCGACCTGTCAACTGCCGGAGCGAGCCGTACAGGTTTACCAGCGCACCCAGATCCGGATAGATGATGTTTTTCTTGAACGCCTGGCGCGATCGGTTCAGGGCATCCAGGATGCGGTACTGCGCGCTTTCCATGTCGCGAAGCGCGCCCAGAAAGTGATCAAGACGCAAGTCAGCCATAGGGATTACCTCGTAAAATCTACGAACAGCGCCCTGCGGACGCCGGCGAAGCGTTTCGCAGGTCCTTACTAAAGCTATCGTCACGAGGAGCAACGGCTATACGAGCCGGCCTCTCTGGCTTAACACGATCTTCAACGCTATCGGTTCAGACGCAACAAAACAAGACGTGCCTGGCGTACTCGATCTACCACGAAGGCACTGGATAAAGGCATATTCCGGCGTCACGCTATGACGCCTGTGGTGCACGGAGTTGTAGGGCAGTTGCCGCTTTTCTTTAACATCGTCGAATAGTTGAAATTGTCACAAAAAAGCCCTAATTCTGGGCTATCGAACGGCGGCCTTCGCGCTACTACGTCGCACCCGTTCGCCACCCGGAGCCTGCCAGGGCTCCTACCCCGATACACCACCACCCTACGCCGAGCATTCGCCGAATCACCCTCGCCGGCTGCCTGCACCTGTTTCATTACCCGGTCCCTTTAATGGGCTTACCTTCGCCTGCGGTTCTCTGGGCGCTGCTGATGTGCCTGTTCGCGCCGATCGCGAATGGTCAAACGCGGCCCGCGAGCGTCCACACGCCGGCTCTTCCTGCCATCGCGACTCCCCTCACGGCTCGATTGGAAGGGCGTGTGCGGGACGCCGCGACCGGCGCCCCGCTCGCCGGCGCGCACGTGCGGCTGGCCGGCACCCCGTACGGCGCCGCGACGGACGCCGAGGGCTGGTTTCGTATGGCCGGCATGGCGCCGGGGCACTACACCGTCGAGGCCGGCATGCTCGGTTTCGAAAGCCGGCAGTCCGGCGTCGGCCTCGCCGCCGCAGGGCAGACGGTCACCGTGCACTTCGACCTCGAGGAAGCCGCCCTCTCCCTCGACGAAGTCGTCGTGACTCCCGGCCGCTTCTCGATGCAACGCGCCGTGTCGGGCTCGATGCAGACTATCTCCAACGACGAACTCGATCACATGCCCGGCCTGGGAGATGACGTCTATCGCGCCGTGCGCCGCATACCGGGGTTGTCCGGCAGCGACTTTTCCGCCCGCTTCACGGTGCGCGGCGGCGAACACGACGAGGTGCTCGTGACGCTGGATGGGATGGAGCTCCAGGATCCGTTCCACATGAAGGACATCGGCGGCGGCGCGATGAGTATCGTGGATGTGGAGGCGATCGGAGGCGTCGACCTGATGACCGGGGCGTTCACCGCCGAATACGGCAATAAGCTGAGCGGCGTCTTTGCGTTGACTTCGGCGCAGCCCAACACCGGCGAGGCAGAAACCACGCTCGGCATCAGCCTGATGAACGCCCGGCTGAAATCCCAGGGCACCTTTCGAGCGGGCGACGGCCGGTGGCTCGTGCTGGGTCGGCGGGGCTTCATGGACCTCGTCCTCCAGTTCACCGGGCAGGACCAGAACTACGCGCCGCGGTACTACGACGGGTTCGCAAAGGTCACCTACCGCCTCGGCCGGCGTCACACCCTGGGCCTGCACGCCCTCGGCGCCGAGGACCGGCTGAACTTCATCGAGCGAAACGAGCCGAACGACCGCGCCCTCACACGGTACGGCAACGGCTACGTGTGGTCCAGCCTGCAAAGCGTCTGGTCCAGCCGGCTCTACTCCTCCACCGTGCTCTCCCTGAGCCGCGCCGGCCAGTACCGACGCGGCATCGACATCCGGACCAGCGACGGCCGGGTGTCCTTCGAGGTGAACGACGACCGCACGTTCCTCACGCTCGGGGCCCGACAGGACTGGCACTTCGAGGCCGGTGACCGCGCCCTGTTCAAGTGGGGCTATGTCGTCCGCGAGCACCGGGCGGACTACCGCTACGCCAGCGCCGACTACCTCGAAGAGGCGGCGACCCGGCAGACGGGGCCGGCCTATGAAAAATCGAGCTGGGCACAGGGGCGCTCCGGCCAGGCCGCCGGCGCCTACACCAGCTACCGCCAGCGCATCGGTCGCCGGCTTACCACCGAGGCCGGCGTCCGCTACGACATGGCTTCCTGGACCGACGACCGCCATTTCAGCCCCCGCGTCAATGCCGGCTACCGGCTCTGGACTGGAATGACGCTTCTCGCCGGCTGGGGGTACTTCCATCAGATCCAGGGGCTGCACGAGCTGATGCTGCAGGATAGCGACGCGGCGTTTTATGCCGCCGAGCGCGCTGAACACCGGGTCGTGGGCATCCACCAGCTGCTTGCCGGCGGGGCGTCGGTTCGGGTAGATGTTTACCAGAAACGCAAAACCAACCTGCGGCCCCGCTACGTCAGCCTCCTCGGCGACGCCACCAATCTCTTCCCCGAGATCGCGGACGACCGCGTCCAACTCAACCCCGATTTCGGCGAGGCGCTCGGCCTGGAGGTGCTCGTGCAGAAGGACATCGGCCGGCGCTTCAACGGGTGGCTTTCGTACGCGTTATCCCGCGCCGAGGATGTCGTCGACGGCGTCCGCGTGGCGAAAAGCTTCGACCAGCTCCACACCTTCTTTGCAGACGCCAATCTGCGCATCGGCCGGCGCCTGGGCATCAACGCGACCTGGCAATACCACACCGGCTGGCGCTATACGAGCGTCGATGTCGAAATCGTTCGCCCCCGCGGCGGAGACAGCTTCTACCGCAAACACTTCGGCGTCCTGAACGCGTTGACGCTGCCGGCCTACCACCGGCTGGACGTCCGCATCCAGCGCGACTTCACGATGCGAAACTCAACCCTCGCCGCCTATGTCGAGGTGCGTAATGCCTATAACCGGAAGAACATCCGGCTCTACAACTACCGCCCTGTCAACCAGGAGGACGGAACAGTCCTCCTCATCCCCGAACCGCAGACCTGGCTGCCGATCATGCCGGCGTTCGGGCTGGAGTGGCGGCTGAAGCATTAACGCGTCAACGCGTTAACCCCCTGCATGTACTCTTCCTGGGTGAACGAGTCTACCTGGATGGCATCCTCGCGGGCGGCTTCGGCGCGTTTCATGAGTTCGGCCTGGTCGGCGGTGATGACGCCGGCGTCTAGCGCCGCCTGGATGAGTGTCTCGGGCCGGCCCTTCGGTAGTTTCTTCGCGCCGACAGCCTTTCCAATGGCCCGCGCCACCTGATCTCCTTCGGTGACGAGGCGCAGGGCGTGGTCGAGCCGGCCGAGCGCCTCCTCGGGATCGGACGGGGTGTAGATGCCGGCGGTGTGGCGGTCGCGCTGGGGTCCGGGTATCTGCATGGCCCGCGCCACGTCATGGCCGACGCTATCCCGCGGCCCATTTCCAAACGGATTCAGCCGCGACCAGAGAGCAACGGGTCCCCGGAATATCAACCCCAGCACCGGCACGTCGAAGTTCTTGAACAGCCCGTCGAACGCCTTCTGGATCTCGCCGAAGGCGTATTGCATCGACCAGTGCAGGAAGGCTTCGTCCTCCTTCAGCCGACCCTCCGCCTCGAAGCGCCGCAGCGTGGCGGCGGCGAGGTAGAGCCACGAAAAGATGTCAGCGAAACGCCCGGTGATCTTCTCCTTACGCTTCAGATTTCCGCCCAGGCTGATGAGGGCGATGTCTGCCAGGAATGCAAACGAGGCGGATGTCCAGACCAGCTTTTGCCAGTAGCGCCGCGCCACGCCGCTGGCCGGCGAGGCCGCGAACACCCCCCGCGTGAGCGACAGTACGATGGCCCGCGACAGGTTGCGCACCGTGTGGCCGACATGGCTGGTGAAGGCGAGGTCGAAGCCGGCCGCGTCGCGTTTCATGAGGCTCTGCGTTTCGGCGTAGACGTACGGATGGCACCGGATGGCGCCCTGCCCGAAGATCATCAGGGTGCGGGTGAGGATGTTCGCGCCCTCGACGGTGATGCCGATCGGGGTGTTCATATACGCCGACGCCAGCAGGTTGCGCGGTCCCCAGGATATCGCGTTTCCGCCAAGAATATCCATCCCATCGTTGATCGCCTTGCGCTGCAGCTCGGTGAAATTGTATTTCGCCATCGCGGTCACCACCGCCGGCGCCACTCCCTTCGCCAGCGCCCCGCAGGTGTACCGGCGCGCGGCCTCCATCACGTAGTTGAATCCGCCGATCCTTGCCAGCGGCTCCTCGATACCCTCGAACAGCCCGATGGGCAGTCCAAACTGTTTCCGGATCTTCGCATGAGCCGAGGCGGCGCGGTAGACGAGTTTGCTCCCACCCGCCGCCTCGGCTCATGCGAAGATCCGGAAACAGTTTGGAC
>JAWXAX010000259.1 GCA_034439735.1 Rhodothermales bacterium
GCTGTGGGCGGGTCTGATCGGCCTCGTGGTGCTTGTGGCCGGCGGTGGCTACGCCTATATGCAGGGTATGCTGCCCTTCGGCCCGGGCGCATCGCCCGTAGCCCGGCAGCTTCCTCCTACTTCCACGACCCCACCGACCAACGAAACGCCGCCTGCCGTGGACCCTGGGACGCCGCCCGTCGACGACCCCGCCGCTGCCTCTACACCGAGCGCCACGGACCCCACGCCTGCCTCCCCAACGCCCACCGCGCCGACGCCGACCGCACTGCCTACCGAGACAGTCGCGCCTGGCGGATTTGTGGCGGCGCGCGGCGGCTGGACGATCGTTGTGTCGTCCCGCGAAAGTGTCGCGGAGGCCGAGGCGCTCCTCAATCGGTATGCGCAGGTGTTTGCCAATCAGGGTTTTCCTGTCGATATTCTGCGCACCGACGATTTCGGGACCCCCCGGTACCGGGTTGGCGTTGGACAGTTCACCTCGACACAGGCCGCTACGGCGGCGATGGCGCAACACACTGCGTCGCTCCCCACGGATGCCTGGGTCACTTCCATCCCCCGCTAGGATCTTTACGGGATCCAGCCTCCCTGACATACACACTTTAGCTACGGGTCGTACTGTACGAACTCATGACTTTCATTCATTTGCAGGAGACCGTCGGCTCTCAGCTGGGGGCCGCACAGAGCGTCCCGCCGGCCGAGACCACCAGCATGGTGGATATGTTGATGCAGGGGGGCCTCATAATGGTTCCCCTGATCATCCTCTCCTTCGTGACCATCGCGATTTTCGTCGAGCGGTTTAGAACCCTCCTCAAGGCGCAGACCGACCCGTACCTGATTACGGATCGCACCCGTTCCTACGTCCAGGCCGGCGACGTCCGAGGTGCTATCGGATTCTGCGAGGCACAGAACAACCCGATCTCCCGCATCCTCAAACGGGGCCTCGAGCGCCTTGGCCGGCCGATCGTCGAGATCCAGGACGCCGTGCAGGCTGCCGGCAAATACGAGGCGTACGAACTGGAGAAACGGACGGATATCATCGCCAGTATCGCCGGCATCGCCCCGATGCTCGGCTTCCTCGGGACGGTAACGGGTATGATCACCGCCTTCCAGGAGATCCAGAACCTGCAGGGGAACGTCAACCCGAGCGTGCTCGCCGGCGGTATCTGGGAGGCGCTCGTGACGACAGCCGTCGGACTGCTGATCGGCATCGTGGCGATCCTGCTCTACAACTACCTGATCAACCGGATCAACCGGCTGGTCAACGATATGGAGCGTTCCGCCACCGACTTTATCGACCTGCTGCAGGAGCCCGTCCCGATGGCCTCCCGTAGCTCCGAACGCGCCTACTGATCCGGTTCTCTCACCGGCCAGCGCCACACACTCCACGGTCCCCGTATGCCGCTCCAGTTTTCTTCGTCCCGGAAACCTATTCGCGAGTTCAGCCTTGCCGGCCTGACCGACATCGTGCTCCTGCTGCTGATCTTTTTCCTGCTGACGTCGAGCTTTATCCCCCAGTTCGGGATTCGGGTGGATCTCCCCAATGCGGACGCCTCGGCGCCGGCAGAGCCTAACTATGTGACCGTGATCATCACGGATGACGGCCGCTTCTTTGTCGAGCAACAGGAGGTCCCTCGCGAAGCGCTCCTCAACTCCATTCGCGACGTAAAGGGCGACCGCACTTCCCTTCTGTTACGTGCGGACGAGTCGGCCACCATCAACCAGTTCGCGGCCGTAGCCAACGTAGCAAAGGCCCTGCGGATGTCGACGCTGATGGCCACTGAACGCGGTACACGCCGTTGAGCACGGAATAGTGCGCCCTCCCTGGCGTACGCGTGTGTATTTACGGGCCGGCGCAGGGACCCACTGCCCGACGTGGGTCCAGATTTAAGGTTTCTGGCACGCCACCTATGGATACTCCCGCCTGGGGACCGTACGAACGACTGCGCCCCGACCAGATCGAATCGATACGTACACAAACACCCCTGGCCTACATCCCCTGGGGCGCGCTGCAATGGCATAGTTACCACTGTCCGATTGGGCTCGACGGCACCCAGGCGCACGGGCAATGCCTGGCCCTGGCCATGCGGACGGGCGGCGTCGTCCTCCCCCCGGTGTATGTCGGCACCGACACCATCAAGCCGTTAAAAGGGTTTGGCCATACGCTCGAACATAGCCCGGCCCTCGTGCGGCTGCTGTGCATGGAATACCTGGAGCAACTGGTCGACGAGGGGTTTCGGATGATCGTCATCGTGACAGGCCATTCCGGCAGCGGGCATATCCGGGCGCTCAGCGAAACGTGCACGACGTTTCAGACCCGCCACAGCGATGCGAGCGTCTGGCTCGTCCCTTCCTTCGAGCCGATCAAGGACGCCTACCCCTCCAACCACGCCGCCCGCGGCGAGACGTCGTTCCAACTCCTGTTTAATCCTACGGTCGTTGCGCTCGAGCGGCTTCCGGCGGATCGGGAGCCCACGCTGGATGACGACGGCGTCTGGGGCCCCGACCCGCGCCAGGCCACGATGCAGGAGGGGCGCGATATGCTCAACCTGTTTTGCGAACGGACCATTCCCAGGATTGTTGAGATGTTGGCCCCCTACCGAACTTCCCATACGGAAGGTGCGCCACCGGACGATCGCGGATGACGACGTATTGCTCGCGCGTACGCATGAACCTGGGTGTCGATCCACCCGCTACCCGCCGCCGCCCAGGTAGTTGTGCCACAGCAACCGGGCCGCGACAGAACGCCAGGGCGACCAGACCGCGCTGCGGTCTCGTTGCGCCGCGTGCGAGGGCCGCGCCGGCAACTTCCAGATGCGCTGCATCGCTACGGCCAGCGCGAGGTCGCCCCGAGGCCAGATATCCGGCCGGCGAAGCGCCATGAGCAGATAGATGTCCGCCGTCCACGGACCGATGCCGGGAAGGGCGACGAGCCGGCGGCGAACCTCCTCGTCATCCAGCCTCGCCAATCCTGCCAGATCCAGCGCACCCGCCTGGATGGCCCGCGCCAGATGCCGACCATACGTCGTTTTTTGCCGGCTGAACCCGAAGCGGCGTAACGATTCATCGTCTAGTAGGAGAAACGTAGCCGGCGTTACATCACCACCCAGCGCGGCGGCAAGCCGATCGTACGCCGCCCGTGCGGACGCCAGCGAGACCTGCTGTTCGAGAATGATGTGCAACAGCGTTGGAAACCCCTCCGTACGCGCCCAGAACGGCGGTAGGCCATGGCGTTCCAGAATGCTCCGCAGCGCGGGATCGCGATTCGCCAGCTCATGGGCTGCGTCGATCATCCCGGCCGGTGTCAGCTGTTCGCCGTCGCCGTCGGGCCCGCTATACGTTCCGACCATTCAGTTTTTCTCCTCGGTATGATTTACCTTGCGTCGTTCTATCCCTTCAACACGTACGTTTTTCCTATGCCGCTTACCAGTTATCCGCGGACGGTGTTAACCGGCCTGCTCCTGATCGTATCCCTTCTTTTCGTATCGATGAGCCTCGCGCAACCGCGGGTGCTCGTCTTCTCGAAGACCGCCAGTTTCCGGCACGATTCCATCGAATCAGGCAGTGCCGCCATTCAGAAGCTCGGAAGCGCTAACGGTTTCGCCGTCGATGCGACGGAAGATGCGGGCGTCTTCTCGGAGACGAACCTGGTCGCCTACCGTGCTGTCGTCTTCCTCAACACCACGGGAGATGTGCTGGATCCGATCCAGCAGAACGCCTTCGAGCGGTTCATCCAGGCCGGCGGCGGTTATGTCGGCATCCACTCCGCCGCCGACACCGAATACGAATGGGACTGGTACGGGCAGTTGGCCGGCGCGTATTTCGACAACCATCCCAACCCGGACAACGTCCAGCAGGGCACATTCCACATTGTCAGCCGCGACTTTCCCGGCATGGCCAACCTGCCCGAGCCGTGGACGCGGACCGATGAGTTCTACGCGTTCAAACAGATGAACCCGGCCGTGAACGTGCTCGTCCGCATCGACGAAAGCACCTACCGGGGCGGGACCAACGGCGACAACCACCCGATGTCGTGGTGGCACGAGTACGACGGTGGCCGCGCGTTTTACACGAACATGGGGCACACCCTGGAGTCCTTCTCAGAGCCCATGTTTCTCGAACACCTGCAGGGTGGCCTGCAGTATGCGATGGGCAATAGGAACGTAGACTTCGCGCGCGCTCGTACGCAGCGTATGCCGGAGGAGAACCGTTTTACGAAGGAGATCCTGGGCGAGAAACTCGATGAGCCGCTCGAACTGGCCGCCCTACCGGATGGCCGGGTCCTTTTTGTCGAACGCCCGGGCAGCGTCCGGCTGTATAGCCCGGCTTCCAATGCCATCCAGACCATTGCCAGGCTAGCGGTGAGCACTACCTACGCCGGCGGCGCCGTCGCCGAAGACGGGCTACTCGGGGTCGCCGCGGCGCCAGAATTCAGCGAAACGGGATGGATCTATCTCTATTATTCGCCTGTCGGCGACCTGGCCGTGAACCGGCTGTCGCGCTTCACTCTCCAGGGGGATGTGCTGGATCTAGCCACCGAGGTCAGGATCATCGACGTACCCGTCCAGCGCCTCGAGTGCTGCCACACGGGGGGCTCGATCGCGTTCGACGCCGCCGGCAACCTGTACCTGTCCACCGGCGACAACACGAACCCGCACGGGACCGGTTACGCCCCGATCGACGAGCGTGCCGGCCGCGAGCCGTGGGACGCCCAGAAGTCGTCCGCCAATACAAACGACCTGCGGGGCAAAATCCTGCGGATCCATCCCGAACCCGACGGCCGCTACACCATACCGGCCGGCAATCTCTTCCCAGTCGGCACACCCGATACACGCCCCGAGATCTATACGATGGGGCACCGCAATCCCTACCGCATCTCGGTCGACAAACGCTCCGGCTTCCTGTACTGGGGCGATGTAGGTCCGGATGCCTCGCGCGACTCGCTGGACCGTGGCCCGGCCGGCCACGATGAGTTCGGCCAGGCGCGCCAGGCCGGCAACTTCGGCTGGCCGTATTTCACGGGCGACAACAAGGCGTATCACGATTATGATTTCACCATGAGGACGCCGGGCGCCATGTACGACGCGGCACGCCCGGTCAATACCTCGAAGAACAACACCGGCCGCTCGGAGCTGCCGCCGGCGCAGAAGGCCTTCATCTGGTATCCGGCCGCCGCCTCGCCCGAGTTTCCGATCCTGGGCAGCGGCGGGCGTTCCGCCATGGCCGGGCCGGTTTTTTACGCCGAAGATTTCGCCGGCGCGGAAGGCGCCTACCCGGCCTATTACGAGGGCAAGCTGTTCATCTACGAGTTCATGCGGGGGTGGATCATGGCGGTGACTATGGACGAAGCCGGCGACTTCGTATCGATGGAGCGGTTCATGCCGAGTTATACGTTCAGCAGTCCGCTCGACCTTGAGTTCGGCTCCGACGGCTCGCTCTACATGCTCGAATACGGCAGCGGCTGGTTCCGCGGCAACGACGACGCCCGCCTTGTGCGCATCTCGTACAACGGCGGCAACCGGCCCCCGATGGCGTCCGCCAGCGCGGACCGCGTCGCAGGCCCGGTACCCTTCGCCACGATGCTTAGCGCTGAGGGGTCGATGGACTTCGACTCCGACCCGCTCACCTACACCTGGCGGATCACCGACGCGCAGGGCGCAGCGGTTCAAACCCTTACTGACGCCACCGCTGCCCTTACACTCCCTGAGCCGGGCGTGTACGTGGCCGAGTTGTCGGTGACCGACCCGAGCGGCACCGACGGCCGGGCGACGGTGTCCCTTATGGCGGGCAACGAGCCGCCGACGGTGGAGATCGCCCTTACCTCCGGCAACCAGACCTTCTTCGCCCCCGGCAAGGCCATCGCGTACCGGGTGGATGTCCGCGACGCCGAAGACGGCCGCCTCGCGGACGGACAGATCGCGGCGGATCAGGTGGCGGTGTCCATCGCCTATCAGGCCAACTACGAGCCGGTAGCCACCGAGCAGGGCCACCGCGGGGCGGACGCCGCGGCCGAGCAGGCTACCGGGCGCCGGCTGATCGAGGGTAGCGACTGCCGCTCGTGCCACGGGATTGATACCCCGTCGATCGGGCCGGCCTACCGTCTCGTGGCCGAGAAATACAAAGACAATCCCGGTGCGCAGGAACAGCTGGCCGTGAAAGTTCTGGAAGGCGGATCGGGCGCCTGGGGACCGGTGATGATGCCGCCTCATCCCCAGTTCACCCGCGCCGAGGTCGATCGGATGGTCGCGTATATCCTGACGCTCGACGAGGCGCCGGCGACAGCCTCGCTGCCGGCCTCCGGCTCCCATACGCCCGAGATTCCCGTAGGAGGGACCGGCGCTGTCATCATCCGTGCGGCCTACACCGATGCCGGCGCGCCGGGCGTGGGGTCGTCATCGACCGAGGCCGTCCATGTCCTGCGCAGCCCGACGATAAACATCAACGAGGCGCGCATCGAGTCCGGCGTGATGCGGTTTACACCGCCCAACGCGGGTGAGATCGTGATTGGATCCACCTCGGGGGCCCACGTCGGCTTTTCCGGCATCGATCTGACGGACATCCGGCGCATCGTCTTCGCCGCCATCGCGCCGTCGCAGGGCCTGCCAACGGCCGGCGGAACGATCGAAGTCCGCACGGGCTCGCCGGAGGGCCGGCTGATCGGAACGAGTAGCGCGATCACGCCCGCACCGGGGTTTGGCAATCCTTCGAGCCTGTCGGCCGTTATCGAGCCGACCACCGGCAAACAGTATGTCTTTTTCGTTTTTCGCAACAACAAGGCGGCTCCCGAGCAGCCCATCATGATCCTGCTCACAGCCACCTTCGAATCGGGTGAAGGCTCGATAGGAGCCGCGCCGGTGAAGGGCAGCGCCGGCCTGAGCACGGGGAGTACCATCGCCACCCTGATCGCCCACCCCGGCGCCGCCGAGGTTTTGGAACGCCATATGCCGGGCTTCACGACGGACCCCCGGCTCGACCAGGCGATGAGTATGAGTATTCGCGAAATCGCCCCGTACGCCTCCGAGGTGTTCACCCCGGAGTTGCTCTCGAAGCTGGAGGTGGAGCTGAGTGCGTTGTAACTTTCGCGCGTTGAACGTTCGCCGGCATTTCATCCATATACCTCATGCTTGTACCTCGTCAACGGACAGCGGCGACCCTGAAGTGGGCCGTGCTCTTTGCTTTATTGATCGCCACGCCGGCGCTTGGGCAATCCACCCAGCCCATCGACACCCTTACCACGCATCTCCCGATCGTGGTGATCGACACAGAAGGTCAGGACATCCCCGACGACCCCAAGCTGATGGGGCGCATGGGGGTAATCGACAATGGACCGGGCGCCTTGAACCGGCTTTCCGACACCTACAACAGCTACGACGGGTTTATCGGGATCGAACGGCGCGGCTCCAGTTCCCAGAGCTTTCCGAAGCTCTCGTATGGTTTCGAAACCTGGGACGAGGCGCAGGAAGGGATCGACATCGCATGGCTGGGCTTCCCCGAGGAGGAAGACTGGATTTTGTACGGACCGTACAGCGATAAATCGCTTCTACGGAATGTCCTCATCTTTCATCTCTCTAACCATATGGGGCGCTACGGCTCGCGCACCCGGTTTGTCGAGTTGATCCTCAACGGCAGCTACCAGGGCGTGTATGTGGCGATGGAGAAGATCAAGCGAGACGGCAACCGGGTCGATATCGCTAAACTCGACCCCGACGAAATCGAGGGGGATGATCTGACGGGCGGGTACATCGTGAAGATCGACAAGTGGACGGGGAGCGACAACGGCGGCTGGGCGTCGCCCTATCCGCCCAGGACGGGACTGGACCACGTCGTGTATTACCAGTACGACGAGCCGAAGGCCTCCGACATCGTACCGGAGCAGCAGGCCTACATCCAGCAAGTCATCGCCGGCTTCGAAGACACAATGGCCGGCGCTGGATATGCCGATCCCATCACCGGCTACGCCGCCCACATCGATGTCGATGCGGCCGTGGATTTCTACATTCTCAACGAGATCGGACGGAATGTCGACGGCTACCGGCTCAGCACCTTTATCCATAAAGACAAAGACAGCAACGGCGGCAAACTCACATTCGGCCCGGCATGGGACTTCAACCTCGCTTTCGGCAATGCCGACTACTACGACGGAGGCCTCGAGGCCGGCTTCCAGGCGCAGACCCTGATCCCGGATTCCGACGGGTTACAGCCTCCGTTCTGGTGGGAAAAATTATGGGAAGAGCCGGCGATGAACGCCCGGATCCGGGGCCGGTGGGACAGCCTCCGCACCACCGTTCTGCATACCGACACGCTGCTTCAGTTTATCGATGGCCAGGTGGCGCTGCTTGGCGTCGCAGCAGACCGGAATTTCGAGCGGTGGCCCGTTCTCGGGACGTACGTATGGCCGAACCGGTTTGTCGGAAATACTTACGCAGAGGAGGTGGACTACCTGAAAGGGTGGGTCGAGACGCGGATGGCCTGGATCGACGAGAACCTGCCGGCGGTGACGACGCTACCCGTCGAGACCCTCCTGGAGAATACCGTCAGTTTGGGCGCGGCTTACCCGAATCCGTTTACCGAATCGGCCCGGATGATACTCACCGTGGGTTCATCACGGGAGGTACAGATAGTCGCGTACGACATGCTCGGCCGGCGTGTCGCAACATTGTACGCCGGTTCGGTCCCGGCGAACAGCCCGTTGACACTCACCTTTACCGGAGCCAACCTGGCGAGCGGCCTGTATATGGTCGAAGTGTCCGGCGCGCGGATGGCGCCAGTCCGCCGACTGGTCGCGCATCGGTGACGTCGAGGCCCTAGCTACTCGCGTGGCAGTAGCAACCGCCTTCGATGAACTCGCCGCGGTCGGACGCCTCGCATCCGCCGCGGGAAGTACTTTCACCGACGAACTGGTTCGTGAGTCCCTCACAGACATCGACTTCGTTTTCGGTGCCGCTACACCCGAAGCTGGTGAGCCCGAGGCCAATAAACAGGACCACGAGGTCGGTTTTGAACGAGCGCGTGTGCGAGGTGTGTTGGGTATTCAAGGTGTTTGTGGGCGAGTTGCGTTTTGATGGGCGCCGCCGGCTTCAACGTACGCCGGATTTCGCATGGCCTGCATCCTGTCCGCAAGGCCCTCATCCCCATAGGCGCCATAACGACGCAAAACACGACACAGGGCGCCTCTCACGGTAGCGAATTCAACATCGATCTCCTAGATTAGCAGCGCAACCACCCCTATCAGAGATTATTCCGATGCCGTATCGCTTTTTGCTCGCCGCGTTTACTCTATCCCTGCTCGCCGCCCCTCTTGCTTCTCCGGTATCCCTCGCCGACCCGATCCGCACCACAAACGGCCTCGTCGCCGGCACGACGGGCTCGGACGGTTCGGTCCGCATCTACAAAGGGATTCCCTTTGCCGCCCCGCCTGTCGGCGACCTGCGGTGGCGGGCCCCGGAGCCGCCGGCCGATTGGGAGGGTGTCCGGCCCGGTGATCAGTTCGGGGCCAGCTGCGTGCAGCAGCTCACGCGCAGCCGCGAACCCTGGACCGAGGAGTTCATGGTGCAAAACGAGGTGTCGGAGGACTGCCTGTTTCTGAATATCTGGACGGGCGCGCGCCGCGCGAACGAGAAACGGCCGGTGATGGTCTATATCCACGGCAGCGCGTTTGTCGAGGGATCCGGCGAGATTTCGGTCTATGACGGCGAGGCGTTCGCAAAAAAAGGGATCGTCGTCGTCACCATCAACTACCGGATGGGGCTTTTCGGGTTTTTCACCCACCCCGAACTCTCCGGCGAGACGGAGGCCCGCGCTTCGGGCAATTACGGGTTGATGGACGCCGCGGCCGCCCTGGCGTGGGTGCGGGATAACATCGCTGCGTTCGGGGGCGATTCGGCGCAAGTCACCGTCGCCGGCCAGTCCGCCGGCGCCTCCGCCGTCCACTACCTCACTGCCTCGCCGATGGCGGCCGGCCTTTTCCAGCGCGCGATCGCCCAGAGCGGCTCGCGGGTTGGGACCACCAGCGGCTCGCTGGCCGAGGGCGAGGCGTTGGGAATCCGCTTCGCCGAATCGAAAGGCGTCCGGTCGCTCGCCCGGCTTCGTGCCCTGACCGCAGAGGAGTTGATGAAGGTAGACGAAGGCGCGCCGCCCATCCGCTTCCGCCCGGTGGTCGACGGCCACTTTATCCAGGAAGATATTCCCGGCGCGTTCGCGCGGGGCCGGCAGAACGACGTGCCCACCCTCACTGGCCTCAACGCCGACGAGGGCAGTTCCTCCCCCACGTACGGACGGATCCCCGCCGCCGAGTGGCGCACCCAGCTCCGTAACCGCTACGGCGGCGATGCCGACGCGTTTATGGCGCTGTATCCTTTTTCAGACGATGCCGAGGCCGGCGCCATGCAGCTCGCCAGCAGCCGCGACCAGGGCGTGATGGCCATGTATCTGTGGGCCGAACAACGGGCCAAAACGGCCAAAACGCCGGCCTATCTGTATTACTTCGACCGCGCGATGCCCTGGCCCGAGTTTCCCCGATTCGGCGCGTACCACACCGGCGAGATGCCGTATGTCTTTAATAACCTGGACCGCGTGAAGCGGCCCTGGGAGGCTGTCGACCGCCAGGTAGCGGACCAGGTGTCCTCCTACTGGGTGAACTTCGTCAAGACCGGCGCCCCGAACGGCCGTGGCCTGCCGGCGTGGGTCCCCTTCGGTGCCTCCGATGCCCCCTTCCAACGCCTCGCCACGACCTCTGGCCCGATGGCCCTGCCCGATGCCGAAAAACGCTCGTTCCACACGAAGATCCTGATGCCCCATGCCGACGACTGGGCCGTGTATCTGGGAGATAAGGGGCGGACGCATTATTCGCCGCTCGACCAGATCACCCCGGAAAACGTCGCCAGCCTGAAGGTAGCCTGGTCGTACGACACCGGTGAACAGAGCGAATTCCAGGCAAACCCCATCGTCATCGACGGGGTGCTCTACACGGCCACGCCCGGCCGGCAGGTGCTGGCACTGGATGCCGCGACCGGCTTGGAACGGTGGCGCTTCAACCCGACCTCGGTGCATCCGGGCCCGCTCGGCTCCCGGCAGCGCGGCGTCGTGTATTACAACGACGGAGTCAACGGGAGGATATTTTCCTCCGCCGGCGGTCATCTGTATGCCCTCGATGCGCGTACAGGCCAGCTTGTATCCGACTTCGGCGTCAACGGCTCGATCCCGTTCACACAGAACACCCCGGGCGTCATCTACGGAGACCTGCTCATCGTCTCCCCCACCGTCGGCGAACGCTCGCCGGGGTCCGTCCAGGCCTACGACGCGCGGACCGGGGAGAAGGTGTGGCACTTCAACCTGATCCCGCGCCCCGGTGAATACGGCTACCGGAGCTGGCCGGCGGAGGCGCATAAAGTGATCGGCGGCGGATCCGACTGGTCCGGCTCCGCCCTCGACGAGGCCCGCGGCATCTTGTACGCTTCCACCGAAACCGCCGGCCCCGACTTCTACGGGGGCGAACGCCACGGGATGAACCTGTTCGCCAACTCGGTAGTCGCCCTCGACGCCCGCACCGGCAAACGGTTGTGGCACTTCCAGGTGGTGCACCACGACGTGCTCGATAAAGACTTGCCGTCGCCCCCGACGCTCCTCACCGTCACCCACGACGGCCGGCGGATCGACGCCCTGGCCCAGGGCACCAAACACGGGCTGCTGTTTGTGTTCGACCGCGTGACCGGCGAGCCGCTGTGGCCCATCGAGGAGCGCCCCGTGCCCCAGAGCACCCTCCCCGGCGAACAGCTGTGGCCCACGCAGCCGTTCCCTACCTGGCCGGCGCCCCTCATGCGCCAGCAGTACACGGCCGACGACATCTCGAATATCTCCCCGGAAGCGACCGCGCTCACGGCGGAACGCCTCGCGCTTTCCGGGTCATTTGGCCCCTTCGCCGCGCCCGAACTGAAGGAGTCGATCTTTTTCCCGGGATATGACGGCGGTTTCGAATGGGGCGGCTCCGCGGCCGACCTCGACGGGATCTTTTACACCAACGTCAATGAGATCCCCTGGTTTTTGCAGATGATCGAGACGAAGCGGCCCGACGGCAGTCCCGTCCCGCCCGGTGAGATGACCTACATGGCCAACTGTGCCTCGTGCCACGGGTTCGACCGCACCGGCGATCCCGCCAGCGGGTTTCCCTCTCTGCTTGATCTTGAAGGCCGAAAAACACGCGATGAGGTGACCGCCGTCTTAACGAGTGGCCTCGGCCGGATGCCGGCGTTTACCCTGCGAGAAAATCAACAAAAACTATTGCTCGACTTCCTCTATGGCGTCGAGGTACCCCCTCCACCGCCGCCGCCCGCCGATCAATCCATCGACCCTCACCAGCAGCTGGACGACGCCGTGCCCTACACGTTCGCCGGCTTTAAACGCTGGTTCGACGCCGAAGGGTATCCCGCGATCAAACCGCCGTGGGGCACGCTCAATGCCGTCGACCTGAACACCGGGGAGCTTCTCTGGAAGGTGCCCCTCGGCGAGTACCCCGAACTCACCGCCCGCGGCATCCCTCCCACGGGTACCGAGAACTACGGCGGCCCCGTGGTGACCGCCAGCGGCCTCCTGTTTATCGGCGCGACGGCGGATGGGATGTTTCGGGCGTTCGACAAAAAGACCGGGGAGATCCTCTGGCAGACAAAGTTGCCCTTCAGCGGGACGGCAACGCCGAGTACGTACCGGGTACATGGGAAGCAATACGTGGTGATCGCCGCCGCCGGCGGGAAGTCGAAGGCGCCCGGCGGGACGGGAAGGATCGTGGCGTTTGCGTTGCCGGAGTGACAACCACCCGAAAACGTATTGTCATTTCGACCGAAGGCGCCGGCTTGCCGGCGATGAAGCGGAGAAACCTCCTAAAGCAGGGATGTGCTATTCTTCGGGGGGTCTCTCCGCTTCCCCCCGCAATCGCGGGGGTCCGGTCGAGTTGACATCACATTTTTTACAGAACAACCTTCGTGAAATCCCTCCTCCTCATCCTCGTCCTCGCCGGTTGCGCGACGCCGCAGGGCCTCGAACCTGTCGCTCCGCCCGAGACCAACCGGTTCACGCGGGAAGTCCTGGTTGAGGACGTCGACGAGCCGATGCAAATGGACTTCGACGGAGAGAACCGGGTGTACTGGGTAGAGCGGAAGGGTGGCGTGCGGCGGTACGATGGTGCCGTGAGCACCCTCGGCGTCATCCCGACAGACCACACCGGGGAGGGCGGGATGCTCGGGATCCAACTGGCGCCTGACGTTGCGTCCAGCCGGCAGCTCTACCTCTACTTCGGCGCGCCGGGCGAGGGCGCGATGCACCTCTCCCGGTTCACCCTCGGCGCGGACGACACGATTGATCGCGCTTCCGAAGTCGTCCTCCTCCGCGTCCCCTACGAACGCGGCTCGCACATGGGCGGCGGGATGACGTGGGACGCCGCCGGCAACCTGTACCTCTCCACCGGCGACAACTCGGACGCCACGCAGTACACCCCCATCCATTGGACGGCCGAAGGCGGCGCCGGCCAGGACGCTCAGCGCTCCGCCGCCAACACGAACGACCTGCGCGGTAAAATCCTGCGCATCCACCCCGAGGTGAAACTGGTGATGGACATCGCGGCGCCCGCCGTTCCGGGCTCCTGCGAAGCCGTCCGTCAGGCTGGTCGCAAGGACGTGAAGGTGATCGGCCTCTCCCTGCCGAACCTCTGCAAGCCCTGTGTACACGATGGAACCGTGCAGGCCGTCGTCCTGTGGAACACCGCCGATCTCGGCTACCTGGTGGTCGAAACCGCGGCCCAGCTGATCCGGGGCGAGTTCCCCGCCGGGGCCACGAAATTCCAGTCCACCCGCATGGGCAGCCTCGACGTAAATGGCAGCGAGGTAGTCCTCGGAAAACCCATGATTTTTAACAAAGAAAATATCGACAAATTCAACTTCTGATTTTCCCGTAACTCTGCCGCGGCGTGGCATCCCTCCGCGCCGCGGCATCGTCCCGCTCATCAATTCGCAACCGCGATCAGTCCGCAGGCCGTCTCGAAGGCCTCCAGATGGTTGTGTGAGGCGTTCATGAGGTTGGTGTAGACCCTCTTAACGTCCAGCTTGTCCGTCCCATGGATTGCCGATTCCAGATCGGCGATGTCCTGTTTCTCGATCATCACCCCGACAGCAAGCGCGTCCTCCGCCGACCGCATGGCCTTCGCCACCAGATCGTTGTATAAGGCCGTCAGCGTGGCATCCACGTAGACGCCGGGGGCCGTATTTGCGGCCGGATCCGAAATCCCGTACCGCGTAAGCAAAGCTCCCACCGCTTCGAAATGCGCCTGCTCGCTGGCGGAAATGTTCCGGAACGATACCAGGTTCCACTTCTGAAACAGGCTCTGATATACGTCGCGAGCCAGCTTCTCTTCTTCGCGCATGAATCGAAGGCTGCTGGCTTCGGCTTCGGTCA
>JAWXAX010000260.1 GCA_034439735.1 Rhodothermales bacterium
GGCGCCGGCCAGACGGCGTACCCGGGCATGATCGACTCCGGCACCCGGCTGGGCCTGGTGGAAGTGGGCTCGGACCAGCGCACGATCGACCACGACGAGGTCGGCGAGGTTACGCCCCACATGGAGGCCCTGACGGCCATCAACCCGAACTCCGTCGCCATCCCCGTCACCCGCGTCAGCGGCGTCACTACCGTCATCGCGGCGCCCAGCGGAGGGCTTTTCCCCGGCAAGGCGGCGCTGGTGAACCTGCACGGTTACACCCCGGAGCAGATGAGTGTCGGCGGGATGCAGCTGATGACGATGAACTTCCCGACCTCCGCGCGGCGCGGCCGGTTCGACCAGCGGTCGGAGGAGGATGCCAAAAAGGCGTATGACGAGGCGATCAAGAAGCTGGACGATGTCTGGGCCGGCGCCGTGTTGTACGCCAGGATCGACTCCGCCTTCGCCGCCAACCCCGAGGCCGGCCGGCGGCCCGAGTACAATCCCCAGATGACCGCGATGCTGCCTGTCGTCCGCGGCCAGATGCCGATGCTCATCACTGTCGAGGCCGCGAAGGACATCCTCGCCGCGATCGATTGGGTGAAGAAGCAGAAGATTGCCCGGCCCGTTTTTGCCGGCGTGTCGGAGGGCTGGCGCGTGGCCGACAAACTCGTCGAGGCCGGCATCCCCTGCATCGTCGGGCCGATGCTGTCGGTCCCGACCCGCGACGCCGACCGGTACGACAAGGCCTACGCCAACATCGGGCTGCTACACAAAGCCGGAGTCAAGGTGGCGATCCAGACCGGCGACGCGGAGAATGTCCGCAACCTGCCGTTTAACGCTGGCTTCGCCGCGACGTACGGGATGGGGAAAGAGGCTGCGCTGCGGGCGGTGACGCTGGCGCCGGCGGAGATCTTCGGCGTGGCCGGCCAGGTCGGCTCCCTGGAAGTCGGCAAAAAAGCCAACCTCTTCCTCGCCAACGGCGACCCGTTCGAGACCAAGACCAAAATCACGAAGGTCTTCATCGACGGCTACGACATCCCCCTCGAAAACCGCCAGACCCGGCTCTACGAGGAGTTCCTCCAGCGTAACCCCGGCCTAGAAAAACACCCCAAAGCCCCCGAGGTGGCCGCGCCTACGGGGTGAGGATGAAGGCAAAAGGTAAAAGGTAAAAGGCAAAATGGTTTTTTGATCATTTCGCCTTTCGATGTGGCGATGTGTTCTGCCCGTTTTGCCTTTTCTATTTTGCCTTTTACCTTTCAAACAGCTCAATCGTCTCCCGAATCCCCTCGCGTAGCGGGGTCTCGTAGATGGCCGGGATGTGCCGGCGGAAGGTGGCGGTGTCGTACTCGGCGGGAAAGGGCAGGTCGTTCTGTTTGAAGGTGACCCGCGCGCCAGGGCGCAGGTCGCGGATGAGGTCCACCACCTCGGAGACCTGCACGGCCTTTGTGTCCAGGTTAAACACGAAGCTCCCGTCCAGCTGCCGCTCGGCGGCGTCGATGAATTGCCGCGCCACGTCGGACGCCCACTGGAACTGCATCGGACCGCTGAAGCCGATCTCGAACGCCTCGCCCCGAGCGGCCGCTAGCATGGCCTTTGTCGGGTCGCTCGTCAGCCCCTGATCCCGCCCCACGCCGTACACCGTAAACGGACGCAATGCCATGCTGCTGATGCCGTTTTCGCGCCAGTACACCTCGGCCGTGCCCTCGTTGGCGCGTTTGTAGACGCCGTAAAGCGTTCGCGGCCTCAGCGCGCTGGTGTCGTCGATCCGGGTCTCCTCGTAATCCTCCGGCGCGCCATACACGGCGATGGACGACGCGTAGGCCAGATGCCGGATGCCAGCCGCCCGCGCCGCCTCGAACACGTTCACGGTACCCACCACGTTCACCTGCGCCCCGAGCACCGGGTTCGCCCTGCAAAACGGCACCTGCAACGCCGCCAGGTGGATGATGTGGGTGACGCCGTGGGACGCGACAGCCTCCGCGACCTGCGCGGTGTCCGTGAGGTCGCCGCGGACGTAGATAATGGATTTCTGCTCCTCGCGGGTGAGCAAGAGGTCGACCCGGTGGCGGGTCTCACTCTGATCAAAGCTGACAGCCCGGTGGCCGGCGTGCACGAGGTGCCGGAGGGTCCACGCGCCAATACAACCCATGGCGCCGGTGACGAGGTAGGTGGGTGTGGTCAAGGCAAAAGGCAAAAGGAAAAAGACAAAAGAAAAAAACCCCGTAGGGTCGGGTTTAGGTCGAAGACCGTAACCCGACCCCAACATCATCAACGCCCGAACGGCACCACCAGTGCCAGCCAGGGGGCGACGATCAGGCGATCCACACCGGAGCCGATGGGCACCACGCCGCCATAATCGATCGAGATCCGCGAGGCGATGTACCGGCCGCCGACCATCGCTAGCCCGACGCTTTCGTCACCGGTCGAGATGAAGTAATTCTCGAACAACAGATAGCTGCGTTTCCCCCGGCGCAGCATCGCGCTCAGGGTGATGGCCGGATGCCGGCCCCATTCGTCGCCGGCAAAGCCGTAGCCGAGCCCGAAGGAGATGTTGCGATCGCGCGAGCCATAGGTCCCGATGCCGTACACAATGCCGGCCGCCTCATCGCCCACCGATGTGCCCAGCACGGTGCCGGCCAACGCCCCGATACCCAGGTTGAACTCACCCGGAACGACGGGAAACGACAGCTTTGGTGTAACCCAGATGGGGACATCGTCGGCACCCCACAGGAAAATGGGGATGATCCCGACGCCGAGCGACGCAAAGTCCGACAACCCGAAACTGACCTGGTTGAAGAAGATCCACACGTTCTGATAATACCCTTCCCCTTTGCGCAGCCCATACCCGTTCGGGCCCCAGAAATAGCGGGTCGACTGCGGGTTTTCCGCCCAGATCTCCCCGCTGTCCCGCCGCCGGGCGTCAACGGCTTCCATCCGTACGATAGTCTCCTCCGGGATGGACACGATACCGATCGTGTCGGTCTCAAGCCGGATCACGCCGGCGCTCCGCTCCACAATCTTCCCCACATACTCGTTCCCATCCCTCGTAACGACACGCCACACCAGAGCCGTATCCGCCGCCACGCCGGCCGGCACCTGGGCCCGCGCCGGGGTGGCCATACCTGCCAGCATGGCCCCCAGAAAGAACAAACGAGCGAGCAACAGCGTGCGGTTTTGCATTATTCGGATTGAGGTTGCGCGACAAAGTCCAGCGCGGGTACCGGACTCACGACCGACCAGCCGCCGTCGATGACCAGCGTCTGGCCCGTGATCTGGTCCGACGACGGGGCCAGCAGAAACAGGGCCGCGCGGGCGATGTCGGACGGAAACGCGGCCCGCCGGCTCGGCGACAGCTCGGCCCAGTGCGCCTCGTAGTCCGGGTCGTCGGCCAGATTCCTCGGGGTGACCGTCGCCCCCGGCGCAATGCAGTTGACGGTGATTTTGTGGGGGGATAATTCGAGCACGAGGTTGCGCGCCAGCATCTCCAGGCCGGCCTTCGTCATGCTGTAGGCCGACAGGTACGGCACCGCCTGATGCCCCGTCACCGACGACATGAACAGGATCCGCCCCCCCGTTCCCTGCTTCAGCATGTGCCGCGCCGCGGCCTGGGCGAGGAAAAACGACCCGCCGAGGTTGACGTTCATCACCCGTTGGAGGTCCTCGGGCGTATAGTCAAGAAAGCTATTCCAGAGCGTTTGGCCGGCGTTGGCCACGGCAATGGTGATCTTGCCCCCCTCGCGCACCGCCGCCTCCACGAGGCCACGCACCACATCCACATCCCCCACATCCCCCGCGATACCGATACAATGACCGCCCTGGCGCTGGATCGCCGCCGCCGCGTTGTGCGCCCGCGTGGCGTCCACATCGTTTAGCACCACCACCGCGCCGCTGAGCGCGAGCAGCCGGGCGATTTCGAACCCGATGCCCTCGCCGGCGCCGGTCACTACCGCGGAATGTCCGCTGAACAGAGGTTTACGCATAGGGGGACTTTTTTGTCATCCCCAACATGATTGGGGATCCACGCACGTCTTAGAGGTAGCATGGATCCCCGCTTTCGTGGGAATGACGACCAAGAAAAAGGCGGAGTCGCTTCATTCAACTTCCCTTGATGCACTCAAAACGTAGCGCGCCCGCCCGACAAATCAAACACGAACCCGGTGTTGAAACTCGCCTCTTCTGACACGATCCAGCACGAGATCGCGGCCGTCTCTTCCACCGTGCCCAGCCGGCCCATCGGGATCTTGGACGTCATGTACGCGAGCATCTCCGGGGCGGTGTCCTCGTTCATCGGGGTGCGGATGACCGCCGGCGCGAGGCCGTTCACCGTCACCCCCGTGCCGGCGTACTCCTTCCCGATCCCCTTCACCAGCCCCATCACGCCCGACTTACTCGCCGCGTAGCCGGCCATCCCCGGGTTACCCTCCTTCCCGCCGATCGAGGCGATGAGAAGGATGCGGCCGTACGACTGCTTCAGCATCGGCTCGATGGCGTACTTCGTCATGATAAAGGAGCCGGTCAGGTTGATGTCCACCACCTTCCGAAACGCCTCGGCGTCGTAATCGAGTATTTTGGTGGAGGATGGCCCGACGACGCCGGCGCAGTTCACCATCACGTCCAGCTTGCCGAAACGATCCACGACATCGTCGATGGCTTTCTTGACGGAGGCTTCGCTCGTGATGTCGACCGCGTAGGTCGATACCTCCATCTCGTCCGACTTAAACGCGGAAACAACCCGCGCCATCGCGGCCTCGTCCTGGTCGAAGATCGCCACATGGGCGCCCTCGCGCGTCAGCCGGCGGACAATCCCCAGCCCGATCCCGCTGGCGCCCCCGGTAACAATGGCGATCTGGTTGTTGAAGCGATGCATATCGGTTGCAGGTTGGCAGGTTGCAGGTTGGCAGGCTTGTCCTGAGGGACGACGGCGATAGCCGGCGGACTCGAAGGATCTAAATGATTGGAAATTTGACAGATTGGCAGGTTTAACAACATGTAACCTGCAACCTGCCAACCTGCAACCATCAATGATTCGGATTCGGCACGTCGCTGCCGGATTTACCCTTGAGGAAGTCAAAATCCGCCCCGGTGTCGGCTTGCATGACGTGATTGAGGTACATGCTCACGTAGCCGCGGTCGGTGTGGGGGGCGCGGGGTTTCCAGGCGGCGCGCCGGCGGGCCAGTTCGGCGTCCGGCACGTCCAGGTGGAGCCGGCGGTTGGCGACGTCGAGTTCGATCATATCCCCGTCCTGAACCAGGGCGAGGTTGCCGCCCACGGCCGATTCGGGCGCGACGTGGAGGACGACCGTCCCATAGGCCGTCCCGCTCATCCGACCGTCGGAAATCCGCACCATGTCCCGCACGCCCTGCTCCAGCACCTTCGTTGGCAGCCCCATGTTGCCCACCTCGGGCATCCCCGGGTAGCCTTTGGGGCCGACGTTTTTGAGGACTAGGACCGAGTCTTTGGTGACATTCAGCTTCGGGTCGTCGATGCGGTCGTGGTAGTCGTCGTAATCCTCGAACACCACCGCCGGCCCGCGGTGCTGCATGAGCTCGGGCGTGGCGGCGGAGGGTTTGATGATGGCGCCATTTTCGGCCAGGTTACCGTACAACACGGCCAGGCCGGCGTGGTCGATCAGCGGCGCATCGGCTGTCGCGATCACCTCGTGGTTGTAGTTGGGCGCGTCCGCGTTGTTTTCGCCGAAGGTGCGGCCCGAGACGGTCATGGCGCCCAGGTGGAGCTTGTCGCGGATTTCGGCGACGACGGCCGGCACGCCGCCGGCGTAATAAAAATCCTCCATGAGGAATTTGCCAGAGGGCATCAGGTTCACCAGCAGCGGCATGGCGCTCCCGATCCGGTCGAAGTCCTCCAGATTTAACTCCACCCCCATCCGGCCGGCAATTGCCAGCAGGTGGATGACGAAGTTGGTCGACCCCCCCACGGCCGCGTTGACGCGGATGGCGTTTTCGAACGCCTCGCGGGTGAGCACCTGCGAGAGGCGCAGGTCTTCTTTCACCATCTCCACGATCCGCATCCCCGTCATGTGCGCCAGCCGGCGCCGGCGGGAGTCCGGCGCGGGGATCGCCGCCGCCCCGGGCAGGGTGAGGCCGAGGGCTTCTACCATACAGGCCATCGTCGACGCCGTGCCCATCGTCATGCAGTGCCCGTCGCTGCGGGACATGCAGGCTTCGGCGTCGAAGAACTCGTGTTCGGTGATTTTGCCGGCGCGGAGGTCCTCGCTGAACTCCCACACGCTGGTGCCGGAGCCGATATCCCGGCCCTTGTACTTCCCGTTGAGCATCGCGCCGCCGGGGAGGACAATGGTGGGGAGATCGACACTCGCCGCGCCCATCACGGTCGATGGTGTGGTTTTGTCACACCCCGTCATCAACACGATCCCGTCGAGCGGGTTGGCCCGGATGGTCTCCTCCACATCCATACTCGCCAGATTGCGGTAGAGCATCGTCGTGGGCCGCATGAGGATTTCGCCGAGGGACATGACGGGAAACTCGAACGGGAAACCGCCGGCTTCGTACACGCCTCGCTTCACGTGTTCGGCCAACATCCGGAAGTGGGCGTTGCAGGGCGTCAACTCCGACCACGTGTTGCAGATGCCGATCACCGGCCGGCCGTCGAACATGTGGTCCGGATGGCCCTGGTTCTTGGTCCAGCTCCGGTGTACGAAGCCCATCTTGTCCCGCGTGCCGAACCATACGGCGCTGCGGAGTCCTTGTTGTTGTTTTGACATAAGAGCTTGAAACGAGAAACGTTGAACGTCTGTGCGTTGAACGTTAAGTGACCGTGCGTTGGATGGTGGGTCTCGAATGTACGACTGACGGGGGAAGGTTCAAGGTTTGCAGGTTGCAGGTTGGCAGGTTATTGGGAAAAAAGACTGTAAGCTGTCACACAACAACCTGTAACCTGTAACTTGCCAACCTGTAACCCTAGAACGGGTACGCCCTCCCATGCTGCCCGCCGTCGATGCGGACAGTGTTGCCGTTCAACGAGCCGTTGGCCTCGCTGAGGAGGTAGACCGCGAAGCTGGCGATGTCTTCCGGGCGGGCCATGCGGCCGAGGAGGTGGGCTTCGTCGATGCGCCGGCGTTCACCCTCGGGGTCCGGGTGTGTGTCGAACGCGTTTGTGTTCAGCGGCGTGAGCGTCCACCCCGGCGCGATGGCGACGGAGAGGATGTTGTCGGCCGCCCACTCGATGGCCATGGACTGCGTGAGCGCGCTCATCGCGGCCTTCGAGGCGTTGTACGGGAAGGCGCCGGGCATCGTCTGGGTGGCGTGGATGGAGGAGATATTGACGACCACACCCCGGCCGGCGGCCTTAAGGTACGGATGGGCGGCCTGGGCCATGGCCCAGGCCGAGTAAAAGTTGACGCGGAAGCACCGGTCGATCTGCTCGGCGGTGGCGCCCAGGACGCCATGGTTGAAGTTGGTGCCGGCGTTGTTCACCAGCCCATCCAATCCCCCCAGAACCCCTGCCGCGCGATCGACAAAGGCACGGCATCCTTCCAGATCCCCCACATCCAGCACCTCGAAGTAGGCGCGTCGACCGAAGGACGTTATGGCGGCGTGAACCTCATTCGCCCCCTCCGCGGTCAGCCCACAAAACGCCATGTCCGCGCCGGCCTCCGCGCAGGCCAGGGCAATCGCCCTCCCGATGCCGCTCGTGGCGCCGGTGACGAGGATGCGTTTGTCGACCAGGTTTATCGGCATGGTTCTCTCGTCACCTCGCTAATCGCTATTCACGAATCGCTACTCACTAATCCCTCACCCCCCAAACCGCGTCTCCGGCAACCCCTTCACGCCCGGCTGGAGGGCGAAGACACTGCCGGCCTGGGGCTGGACCATGCGCGTCTCCTCGGGGAGGTTGATGCTGGCGGAAGTGATGTAGAGCGTATCGAAGTCCCGCCCGCCGAAAATACAGCTCGTCGGACGCTGGACGGGCATGCGAATCTCCTGGTCGATCGAGCCGTCCGGCGCGTAGCGGGTGACGCGCCAGCCATCCCACACGGCGCTCCAAATGTAGCCCTCGGCGTCGACCGTGAGGCCGTCGGGATATCCCTGGTCGACCACGGCGAAGACGCGTTCGTTGGAGATCGCGCCGGCGGCGAGGTCGAAGTCGAACGCGAAGATGCGCTGCATCGACGAGTCCGAATAATACATCGTCTGGTTGTCCGGACTCCAGCCGATGCCGTTGGAGATAAAGGCGCCAGGGCGCATCAGCCGGCAGGAGTGGTCGGGATCGAGCCGGTACAGGGCGCCGTTGATGACCTTTTCGGCGTTGTCCATCGTGCCGGCCCAGAACCGGCCGGCGCGGTCGCACTTCCCGTCGTTAAATCGATTGCCGGCTTTGTCCGCCTCGGGATCGACGACGGACAGGACGTCTCCCGAGTCGAAATCCAGCATATAAAACCCGTTCTGGAGCGCCAGCACAGCCCCGCCGATCCTGCGGAGAGCGAAGCTGCCAATCTCCTCGGGCAGCGCCCACACGCGGTAATCGCCGGTGCCGGGGATCCACTTCTGGAGGTGGCGCTCTTTGATGTCGATCCAGTACAACGCCTGATCCTCGGGGTCCCAGAGCGGGCCCTCGCCGAGGATGTCCTGAGAGTCAAATGCACAGTAGGGTTTCATAACAGAGGCCCGGGCTGATGGTTGGGGGAAGCTACGATTTTGGTCCCGGGATTCATAGGGGGGATTTGCAGGGAGGGCTGGATTGACAGACGCCAGGAGGGCTGCTATTTTGATGCGTAGTTCCCTTCGTGTCGTTACTCCTCTTGAACTAGCCCAGGCACTGGACCTTTGAGCACACAAGTTTCCCCAACCGGTCGCCCCAGAACTGCGCTTGAACTGAACGCCGCCGGCCTGGATGCCCTCATTCGGGCACTCGGCATTGCGGATGCGGCTCGATTCCTACAGCAATATAGTCCCGGTATTGGAGACTATACGGCGGAACGTGACACCCAATTAGGTGGATTGGGCATGGACGACGTGCTTCGACTGACTCGAGAACATGAACGGCCGTAGCATCGATCTGCGACTTACAGCCGCATGTTCATGCGAATAAAACGTTGAATCGCACAAAATGTAGTTCGTCATCCAAGCTCCAACATGCACTTCTCCCCACGCCAAATCCTCCAGATTTGCATTCTTTCGCTCTGTCTTATCCGACCAGCAGCCGGCCAGGGCCTGCCCGACGGTGTCGTGGCCGACACACTCGACTGGCGTCGCTATTATCCACTCGAGATCGGGAATACTTGGGAGTATACCGGAATCGATGGGGCGCCCAACCAATTGATCCGCACGATTGTCGGCGACACCGTGGCGAACGGCTACAGGTATTTCGTTCGGCGCGATTCGATCCCCCTTTACGTACGTCCGCCCGTTGTATTCACATTTTACGTTCGCTACGACACGGCCGGAACGGTCGTTACATTAGACGACATCGCGGCAGATACAGCCAGCTTACCTCTACCGTTTCCCTATTCCGGAGGGGACTTTCTCGCGCATTTTGATCTGCGATCCGCTTTTGGGGATACGCTCTTCCATGATGAGCCTCAAGTAATTTACGATGTGTCCGGCGGGTATCACGAAATGGTGACTATCTACGGGGAGCAGGCTAAGGTCGATGCGCTCAAATGCCTTCATGGAGACTGGTGGCGTGAATGTTATGCGACCGACATCGGATTTGTCCATGGCGGCAGTCTGGAGTATTATTTCCTGACCTATGCCAAAATTGCAGGTAAACAGTATGGCACAAGCCACGTCACGTCGCTAACGGCCAATGCCTCTCCACCTTCAGACCTCTCGATCGATGCTGTCTTCCCGAATCCTACCCGCGAAACGTTTCAGCTCGTCTACGCTATAGGACATCCTCAACAGGTACGCCTTACCCTTGTTAACGCCCTAGGACAGCAGATTTATTCGGATGTACCGGGGTTCTTACCAGCCGGCCAATATCGCTTTTTGTATGATATGAGCGGATTGGCCTCGGGCATCTACTTCATCCGCCTGACATCGGACACGGGCCGAGAGGCGGTGCGATCCCTCCTTGTTTATCACTAGCATTCTAACTCGTTGAACCTCGAACTCTCCTCCCACGTCATCCTCGTCACCGGCGGGGCTAAAGGCATCGGCCGCGCGATTGTCCAGCACCTGGCCGAGGAAGGCGCCACGCCGGTCCTGATCGACAAAGACGCGCCGGCGCTCCGCGCCGCCATGGATGCCCTCGGTGAAGCCGGCTATCAGGCCCTCTCCGTCGAGGCCGACCTTACGGACCCCGACGCCTGCCGGCACGCGGTCGAGGCCGCTGTCGAGGCCTTCGGGCGGATCGATGGGCTGGTCAACAACGCCGGCTTCAACGATAAAATCGGCCTCGACGCCGGCCCAAAGGCCTTTATGGGGTCGATCGAGCGCAACCTGCTCCACGTCTACGCCATGGCGCACTACGCCCTACCCCACCTGAAGGCGAGCAGGGGCCCGATCGTCAACATCAGCTCCAAAACAGCACTGACGGGTCAGGGCGGGACGTCCGGCTACATCGCGGCCAAGGGCGGTGTGCTGGGGCTCACACGCGAGTGGGCGACAGAGCTTTGTGACGATGGGATCCGCGTGAACTGTATCCTGCCGGCGGAGGTGTGGACGCCGCTGTACGAGTGGTTCATCGCCAGCGAACCCGACCCCGCGGCGCGCAAAAAAGCCATCGAGGACCGCATTCCCCTGGGCCGGCGCATGACCACGCCGGACGAAATCGCCGACATGGTCCTCTTCCTCCTCTCCCCCCGAGCCAGCCACATCACCGGCCAGTGGCTGTCGGTGGATGGAGGGTATGTGCATTTGGATCGAATGAAGTAAAAAGGTAAAAGGTAAAAGGTAAAACGGGGGCTCCAAATCGCATCGTTTTGCCTTTTTCATTTTACCATTTTACTTATCGCACGATTACCATCTTCCGCGTTGCCGTCCGCACGCCTTCCGGGGTCTGGGCTTCGAGGGTGTAGAGGTAGAGGCCGCTGGAGAGGCGCCGGCCGGCATCATCGGCCCCGTCCCAGGTGGCGGCGTGGGTGCCGGCGGGCTGGACGGCGTCGACCAGCGTCCGCACCTCGCGGCCCAGGATGTCGTGGATACGCAGCGTCGCGGCGCCGGCGGCGGGGAGCTGGTAACGGATCGTGGCCTCCTCGGCGACGGGGTTCGGGAAGGCCGGTTCGAGGGCGAAGGTATAGGCCGGCCGCGCCGGCTGCTCCTCGTTGGCTACCGGGTTGGCATCCAGCACACGGACCCGGTCGTCCCAGAATACCTGCGCGGCGTCGGCATTCGCGCGGACCTCCGCCTCGGTGCTGCCGCCGACAATCGCAAAGCCAAAGTCGACCAGCGCGCCGACGCCGATCGTGAACGGGCCGGCCGACATCAGGGTCGACACATCGGTTACGTCCAACGCGGTCGTCTGCACCCCGCCGCTGATGAAGCCCCACTTCTCGGCATCCGTGAAGTCGTCGTAGATCTCATCGGGGTTATGGATGGCCCGAAAGCCGAAGGCGGCTTGGGCGTTGAGCGCCTTCGTCCCGATGTACGTCCCCTCGCCGCTGGCCACCGTTTGCCAGATCCCCAGCCGGCGAGCCGCGTCGTAGCGCGCGAAGTCGGCGCCCGGATCTTCGATCGAGTCCCAGTCAAAAAACAACCCCAGATGATAGTTGGTGATGGCCGCGGCGCTGATGTTTTCGACGGTGTAGCGCAGGATCACAAAGTCGTTGTTAGCCTGGCTTGTATCCGCATAACTATTCTGGTAGACCCGCACGTTGAGCGGGCTGCCGGCCTCGGAATCCAGCAGCTGCAGATACCCCTGCTCGGTGGCCACTTCGCCGTCCGCGATCCCGAACGGCGAGGCGTCTTCACGGACGAAATCGTCTGAGATGGCGGCCCCGATCCCACGGACGTTATCGGATACCTTCGTCGGGCCCGTGCCCATGATCAATCCCCCCTCGAACAACCAGTCGATGCCCTGGTAACGGATGCCGTCGCCAAACGAATCCCCCTGAAACTCCTCATAGCCCAGGTTGCCCTCTTCGGTTAGGGTTACCTGCATTACCCCCGTGTCGTGGACGGTGTTGTTGACTGTCACCTGAAACCCGTCGACGTCGGTGTACGCGCCGCTCGAGAAGTTGATATTGAGCGGCGTGCGCAGGTTGAGGGGGAGGTCGGCGCCGAGTTGGATGGTGAACTCGGCTTCTTTGACTTCGCCGGCCGCCAGCGACGCGATCGTAGCCTGAGGATTCACGACGGTGATCCGGGAGTCGGTGGTGGCAAGCGTCATCTGGAGGTTGCTGGCCGTTTCCAGGAAATTGGTTAGCGCAACCCGCACCGTAGCCGTTTCGCCACTTTCGACCCGGCTGCTGCCGGTCTCGTCGCGGATTTCAGAGTCGATGATGCGCACGGACGGGGTAGCCTCGGTGACGGCGCGCAGCGCGTTGATGCGCCCCTTGCCAATACGGCCCTGAAGGCGCGTGGCCGTGTTGACAGACCGTATATCGTCCGCCGTGGCCCGGACCTGCTCGCGAATCTGGTCGACCGTCCAGTCCGGATGCTGCGTCTTGACCATCGCCGCGAGGCCGGCAGCCAGCGGCGACGAAAACGACGTGCCCTGGGCCTGGCTGTAGGTGCCGCCGGTGTTGGTCACGTCGATCGCCGTTCCGGGCGCGTACGTATCCACATCGAGACCGTAGTTGGAGAAGGTGGCGATGCCGTCGGAGCTCTTGAACGTCGCGCCGACGGAGAGGACGTGCCTGCAGGAGGCCGGCGAACTGGGGGTATCATCACTATTGACGCCCTCATTGCCGGCGGAGCTAACGACGAGCACGTTGTTGTCGTACGCGAAATCGATAAAGTCCTGCTCAAAAAAGAGGCAGCTCCCTAGCCCGCCGAGGCTCACATTGATGATGTCCGCCCCGTTTTCCACCGCGTACAGATAGCCGGAAAGCACATCGTTGGATGACACCAGGAAGTCGGTCGTTGGATTGGCCGTGTTGATGGCCATGAAGGCGCTGTTCCAGGCCATGCCGGCGATGCCCACCCCATTGTTGGTGATCGCGGTGGCCGCGCCGGCCACCCAGGTGCCATGGGTTCCGTTGACCGCGAGGTTGGGACCGCTGCCGGGGTCCGCGCTGTCCGACGAAAAATTCCACCCGTTGATGTCGTCGATAAAGCCGTTGTCGTCGTCGTCGAGACCATTACCGGCCACCTCTCCCGGGTTGGTCCAGATGTTGGCCTGGAGATCCGCGTGCCGCCAGTCCGTCCGGGCATCAATTACGGCGATAAGCACATCGCCCTGGTCGGCCTTCACGACATCCCAGGCGGCGGGCAGGTTCATGCGGACGAGGTGGGACTGCTGGGCGTAGAGAGCGTCGTTGGGCGTTGCCGCCAGGAGCGATGCCTCGGCCGGCTCGTAAAACGCCGGCTCGGCCAGCGACACCCGCAACATACGGAGTGGTTCGGCGGCCTCGACTTCCGGCAGGGCGCGCAGCGAAGCGGCGACAGCCTCCGGATTGTGTGCTTCGTCGAACCGCACGCTATAGGTACGCAGAAGACGCTCGACACCCTTTACCTCGCCGCGCTTTGTAGCCCACAGACGCTGCGCCGCCGGGAACGCGGGCGCTACGGCGTAGACGCCGTACGCGGCGCCACGGGCGTCGAAGCGCGGACTGCCTACCTTGCCGACCGCCGGACCCGAGCCTGTCGCTCGGAATTTCACCAACACGACGCCCGGCTCGTAGACCTCCGTTGCCGCGCCCCGGCGCTTTGCCTTATCGTCGTCGGTTGCCGCATCACCGGCGCGTGCCGGCTGAAGGGTACCGGCGAGCAGAAGGGTACACATCGCCAGCAGCACGAAGACGGCGGGACGGACTACAAGAACGGGCATACGCATCGTGAATCGGTCTGAACGTGATCGTGGGGCGACGGGTCGAAGAATGTACTCCCGAGACAACAATAGTACCTAATGCCGCGGCTGGTTACCCGGCTCGAAGGCTTTCGCCTCATCCCAGTAGCGGTCGAGCTCTTCCAGCGGGACCTCGCGCATCGAACGCGCCGTTTCCGCCAGTTTTTGTTCGATATACTGGACACGGGACGTGAACTTCGCGTTGGTCCGCCGCAGCGCGTTTTCGGGGTGGAGCCCCGAAAGCCGGGCGTAGTTGACGAGCGCGAAAAGGAGATCGCCGAGTTCGGCTTCCCGCGCATCGACATCGCCGGCGGCCGAGTTAAACTCGGCCAGTTCTTCATCGACTTTTTCCCAGGCCGCCTCGGGCGTGTCGAAGTCGAACCCCACCGCCGCCGCTTTTTCCTGCATCCGATAGGCGCGGAGCAGGCTCGGGAGCTGGGCCGGCACGCCGTCCAACACCCCCCGGCTTCGGCTGCCCCCCTCGCCCTCGGTTTGTTTGATGCGCTCCCAGTTCGCCAGCACGTCCCCAACACCCGTCACGGCGACCTCGCCGAATACATGCGGGTGCCGGCGGATCAGCTTGGCCGATTCGGTTTCGATCACCTCGCGTAGCAGAAACCGGCCATCCCCCTCGGCGATGGCCGTGTGGAAAACGACATGAAGGAGAATATCCCCCAACTCCTTCTTCAACTCCTCCCAGTTGGTGCGATCGATCGCCTCCACCACTTCGTAGGCCTCCTCGACGAGAAGGTGCTTGACGGATTCGTGCGTCTGTTCACGATCCCAGGGGCAATCGCGCCGCAACTGCCTCACGATCGCGACAAAATCAGTAAATGCCTCGACCACGTCGGGCCCCGGCAAGAACCCCGGTTCGTAGATTTTTTCAGCCATGTGAACTCTTTTTTTTAGGTGGCCGGATGACATGATGTTGTCATCCGGCCGGCTTAATTTACGCGCCGAGGGTATGTTTCGCCCTCGAATATCGTCTATAGAGGAAACAGGCACCCCGAATGATGGCTGTTTCATCCTCCGGGCGGACTCATGCGCCGCCGCGCTTTCCGCGCGGCGCTCCAAGGACGGTCGCCGGCCTACCCAACCCGCCAGGCCGGCGGCGGACTCATTGCCATGCCACCGGGGCTCTTGTACATCTAACACTTAAGGAGGTATATCTATGGCACGAGGTATCAACAAGGTTATCCTGATCGGAAACCTGGGGCAAGACCCCGAACTGCGCTACACCGCCAGCGGCACCGCCGTCTGCAACATGCGGCTCGCCACGAACGAGTCCTACAAGGACGCGGATGGCAACATGGTCGACAAGACCGAATGGCACACGGTGGTGGCCTGGAGCCGTTTGGCCGAGATCTGCGGCGAGTACCTGAAGAAGGGCTCCCAGGTCTACTTCGAGGGCTCGCTCCAGACGCGGTCGTACGACGACAAGGACGGCAACACGAAGTTCACCACCGAAGTCAAGGCCCGCGAGATGATGATGCTCAGCGGCAAGGGAGACGGCAACGGCTTCTCGGGCGGCGGATCGATGGAGGGTGGCGAAAGCAGCAAAGGAAGCTTCCGGCCCCGCGCAGGCGCCGGCGCCGCGAAACCAAGCGGCGGTAGCGGCAACAGCCCGGACTCGTTCGACCCGGACGACGACCTGCCGTTCTGATCGGTTGCACTTGACGCAAGAATGTGACGTGACAGCCCGGGTGCGTGCGCGAAGGCCAATCCCCTTCCCCCGCACCCGGCTTTACACCCCTCTTTATCTCCCCTCATCGCTGATGAGCCGGAGCAACGCCGGGCTCGCCGCCCATTCGTACTGCAGGACCCCCACGGATCCAAAAAACCCGTAGCCATTTTCCACATTCGTAAAGGCCGTCGGCAAGGCCAGCTCCCCGGAATCGATGCCGTCGGCTACACGCCATCGGGCATCCAGCGAGCGAATCCGCAGCCCCATCGCGCAGAAAAACACGTCGGGCTCGTCCAACCTTTCCGTCAGACGCACGATATCTGCGCTGATGTTTACCGTGAAGCGCCAGCCACCATCGGTTGCGGCGCCAACGCGGCCGTACGGCAACGGAGTCGTCACCCCACGATCCAGCGTGCAGTCGCGCCCACCGACATCGTACGTGACGGCGATCTGCCAGGGCGAGACAGCTCCGGGTATCAAGATGTCCTGCAAAATCGTGATGCTGTCCGGCAACACCCGCAAATCAATCGGCTCGGGGACGATGTTCGACAGGTTGGGGACGGTCGTCTCGGCCCAGGCGATGACGCCATCCGACCGGTGCACCTCGAGTCGGTAGGTATGCCCGGGCTCAACAACAAACGTCGCCCGGAAAATGTGCGCGAACAGGCCGTCGTCGAGCTGTTCGAGCGAATGGATCCACTCGATGGTCGTGTCTGCCTCGGGCGTGGCATCGAGGTCCCGCGAAAAAACGATGGCGTCGAGATCGGCCTGGGGGTTGAGCGGACTCGTGATCCGCTCGGGAAAGCGGGTGATGGGAATCACGCGGACCTCATGAGGGACGAGCACTTGCGTGTTTTTTCCCTCATCCAGAAAGCCGTAGATCGTGTAGTACCGCTGGTCATTATCGAATGGATCGATAAACGAATCCTCACACCCGGCGGCCAGGCCGGCCACTGTACTGGCCACGACGCCGGCCATCGCCAGCATCACCACTCGAGCCGGGATGGCCTGGATGTTTCGCACACGCTCTACGGGTTAATATCTACGATGCCAACAGCACGGCGAACTCCCCTACGTCGATCTACGGCCGGACTCGCCCGCGGTGCCGCCTGTCTCCAAGGATACACTGCAACCACGATGCACGCCAACGGCGCGGAATAACTACCCCGCCGGCGCCGGCGATCAGGCCGGCCAGCTTCCGCCGGGGCCCATACAGGTCGTCGCGCCACAACGCGCGCGCAAAACGCCATAACGGCATCACCTCGGCGCCATCGACCAGCAGCGCCCGCCAGCGGAGATGCTCCACGGCGTTGATGTGCGCCTCACGCAACAAGGGCGCGCTACCCGGACGGTGTTCCGCCAGCCAGGCGTTCGCCAGCCGATGAATCCGCGCCAGCCCCTCGAGGTGCCGAGCGGATTGTTCCGCCGAAAAAGACAGCGACCCTGTCAGATTGCCGCCGTGTAGCCGATAGATGGCCAACACATCGGGCGTCGACGCCACTTCCGCCAGCAGCGGCGCCAGCATCAACAGATAGCCGTCCGCCACGCTGCGCAAGTCAGGCTCGGGCAACGGAAATAGCTGTGCGGCTACTTCCCGGCGCAACGTCATCCCGCTCGCCGGCGCGCTGCGCCACCGCCCACCGCGGCGCACGATATCCGCCGCGATCCATCCGTCGCTGGCGGGGCCGGACGGATCGATCCGGCGGAGTTCACGCCCCGCGGCATCGACGACGCGCATGCCGTGCACCAGCAGGCCGGCCGCCGGCCGGGCACGCGCGAGCACAACAATCAGCTCCACCTTGCCGGGTAAAAACGCATCGTCGGCATCGAGTAGACACACCAGCTCCCCCCGCGATTCTCGAAACGCCGCGTTCAACGCCGACGCCACCCCCCCGTTCGATTTTGTCAGCACCCGCACCCGTGCATCCCGCGCCGCAAACGACCGCGCCACCGCCACCGACTCATCCGTCGACCCGTCGTCGCACACGATCACCTCGAGCGCGGCATACGATTGGCCGAGCACACTCTCGATCGCCTCGGGCAGATACCGGGCGTAGTTGTAATTGGCTACCAGCACCGACACCAGCGGTTCGGCCGACAGAGGGCCTATGGGGAGAGGGTTAAGCATCGGGTTGGGGTACACGTTGCGCGTCAACCGTTAAACATCGAACCTTGAACCTTTAGCCCCTCCCGTATCGAGGCCGCGATGCCCTGAAAATGCCACCGCCCGTACCGGCCGATCATCGTGATGCCGGCGTCCTCCAGCGTGCGCAATGTCCGCTCCCGCCAGGTCGATCCCGGCCATTGCCACGTGTACGCGACCTCTATCCACGTCGTGTCTACCGCCTCCACGGCCCCGATGTAGCCCCAATCCGTGAGCTCATCGATAGCCGCCCGGATATAGTGCGCCACCGCCGCCTCATCCGGGCGCTCGTCCGGGAGGAAGGCGCGCTCCACATATAAACTGGCATGGGTGCCCTGGTTTCGGACGGACGCTGGCAGAAAATGAGCATCCACCTGATCGTAAAACCCGACACGATGGAAACCGGATGCGCTTTTCGGGACGTACACCCAGTGGTCCGTTGGCATCCGGGGGCCTCGACGGGCGCCGATATTCAGGACGAGCACGGACGTGTAGGGGTCTGGCCGCTCCTGAACCGGCACGCCGGCCATCGCGGCCATCTGGTTCAGGGGGATCGTCGCCAGCACACGCTCATAGCCGCGCGTGCTACCGTCGGAAAAATAGAGCAGGCGCCCCGCCGTATCGACGCTCGTAAGTTGCATCCCATACCGCACGTCGCAGCCGGCGGCCATGCCATTCGCCAGTCGATCAAGTCCGTTTTCCGGGTAGATAAACTCGGCGTTATACCCCGTCGCCGGCGCCGGCCCGGCCGCGCCCAGACGTAGGAGCGCCGGGTCGATGGGCGTCTTGTAGCTGTCCTGTGGGGCGATATGACGCCACAATCCAGCCGTGTACGCCTCCTGAAACGGCGCAAAAAAGAGCCGGTTGAGCGTCGGACCGAAGCCGGCCACCCAGTCGGCCATCGTCACCCGATCTCCGGCCGCTACCACCTCCTCCAGCTCGCGCAGGGCCGCACAGGCGTCGGCCTCGGGGAGATGGTGGAGGTGATACTGGAGCGGATACGGCACGAGGCGATCGATCTCGGGCAGATACACGGACGACCGGCGCGCGTACCGCCGTACAGGCGCGAACCGCTCGATAAAAGCAACCACCTCCGCATCTCCCCCAAAAATCCAGTGCCCACCGCCGAACTCGAACCGATACGCCTCGCCGTCTCCCGGCGCCGCGAGGAGCCGCGTCGGATCCCCGGGGCGCAGATAATACGAGGCGCAGATGCCGCCCGGCGCGCTGGCGGCTTCGAGGACCGGGTAACCGGTGTGGAGGCCGGCCGAAAGACCCGTCATGCCGGCGCCGATGATATAACGATCGGCGTTCAGAAACGATCGGAATTTCATGAATCGCGAGTTTGGTTCTCGTACCTGGCATTAACAATCTGCACATTCCTTTTTCTCGTCATCCCCAACTTGATTGGGGATCCATGCGAGGCTGGATAGTTGTATGGATCCCCGCTTACGCGGGGACGACGGGTAGGGGGAGAGCAACTAACCATTGTTTCTCATTTTAGGGTAAACCAATCGGATACGTCGAGGCCTATGCGCTCCATGAGCCGGTCGGCATCCGCGCGGTAGCCAGCGAGCAACTCGGCGCGCACCTCCGCCGGCATCGGCGGACGATCCAACATCATCTGCTGGAGACCCGTCTGCAGCCGGCCCCGCAGCGCCAGGGGCACCATTGCCCGGCCCAGACGCCGCAATGGCGAGGGGCCGGCAAGCAGCCGGTACAGCCAGGTGATTTTCGGGATGCCCGACCGGTTGGGCCGGCGGGACACGTCCGGCTCAAATTCGGCATCGATCCCCAAAAACCGACTCACCTCCGCCACCAACGCTACAGGATCGCGTTGGAACGCCTCGTACCGCAACACCAGTAGTTGCTCTGGCGAAAACAACCGGTAATACCGCTCGAGCTGCTCTCCGTAAAACCCCATCGCCCGGTAATGCCACAGGTGCTCCCAGCCGGCCGCGATGCGCTCTGCTTCACGGGCCAGGCCTTCTTCGAATGAGGTGGCCGGCTCCCGCCCGTCCCGCACAAGGTGCAGATAAGCCGCGTACGCCCGGTCGGCCGGATTGCGGAGCAACACGATCAACTTCACCCCCGGCAACCGCCGCGCGATGCGCTCCGGCGCGGAGGGGTCATACAGATAGAGGGGCGAACACTCGCCGGCCTGCCGGACCACGCCGGCGTCCGCAAAAAGCGCCGTGTAGGCGTCCCACGTCGTCACGGCCTTCCGGTTCACCGCCGCGTCGTCACCCGGCCCCGAAAATCGGGCAGACCCGCCTTCCAGCGCAAAAAAGTTCGTCTCGCGAAGCCGCGGGAAAAATACGTCCGGGTGCTGGCCCAGATAGTGATGCAACGCTGTCGTCCCCGCCTTGGCGGCGCCAAGGATCAGAAAATCAGGCGTACGGATGGGCATCGGGGCGGCGGCCATCGGGGAAAGAGGCGGCATGATGTTGGATACCGGGCGGCATGCAGCCGGCAAGCCGGTCGCGTACATGCAAACGCCGGCTTCGTTCCGGAACGAAAAAAGGGAGATCAAGGTCTAGTCAGGCACTTCACCTCCAGCAGTGGTAATAGCTACATGCAAAGGCACCGGCCTGGGGCTGCGCACGGATTGATCTTCGCTCTTCTGGGCGTATTCCTCGCCTCTCCCCTCCTCGCCCAGGATACCGACTTCGAGCCCGGCTGGCTCGTCGCCGGCCAGCCGTACGCCAAACTGGGCGTCATGGAAGATGGTATCCACCGATTCTCGCTGGCCGACCTCGCCGCAGCCGGCATCCCGACCACCGGCATCGATCCCGAAACCCTCTCCCTGCTCGAAAACGGACGCGCCATCCCCCTCCACGCGGCTGACGGCGCCTTTTATTTCGTCGGCCGGCGCAACACGGGCCACGACGAGGCCTGGGCCTACGACAACGACGCCGACCGGCTCCGCAGCAGCGCCTACAATAGTCTGTATTCGGATACGACGCAGTACTGGCTCACCTGGGGCGCCACGCCCGGCCTACGGTATGCGCAAATCCTTCCCGACCGATATTCCGGATCGCTGAACGGCGCAACCGACCGCGACACCCTCCACCTCGAGGCCGACCGGGTCTATTATTTTGGGGATTCCGACGACGCCGCCCAGCCGCAGTACACGCGTGGCGAAGGGTATTACGACCGTCTCTACGCCCACACCGGCTCGGAGTCCATCTCCCAGACCTATCCCCTGGCGCTCGATGCCTTCGCAAGCACGACAGACTCCCTCATCGTCACCGTCCGCCTCAGTGGCAGCTCCCTCCCGCGCCATCGCGTCACCCTCACCCTCCAGACTAACGGCGTCCCGATCGGTTGCGCGACCTGTACCGACGAAGTCGATTGGTCCGGCTACGACTTCCGGACCCTTCGTGTCGCCATCCCCCAGAATACCGCCGCCGGCGCGCTGAGCGTGGCTGTCGCCTCCCACAACGAGTTCAACAGCATCCCCAATAGGGTGCTCGTCGACTACGTCCAGGCCGCCTACTCCAGGACACGCCGCGCCGGCGCCGCCTCGTTTTTCCAGGAAACGACAGGCGAATCCACGACCACGCTGACTGCCGGCACCGCATCCTCCCTCCTCATCCTCCAACCCACCAACCACCGCGCATTCCCCCTCAGCGCCTCCGCGGGCGTATTCACCTTCTCCGACTCCCTTCAAGCCCCGTCTCGCTACTGGCTCAC